>DATJMJ010000026.1:0-2795 GCA_035508795.1 Acidimicrobiales bacterium | reverse complement strand
CCGTTCTGTCGAGGAGATCGCCGGCGCCGGCGACCTGATCGCGAGCGGGGCGACCGGGGCGGCGCCCGGCCCGGGAGGCGAGCCCGCGGGAGGGGCCCGAGTCGGCAGGGAGGCCGCTCACGGGGACGGAGCAGTGGGGGACGGCTCGATCGCGGTGCCCGCCGTACTTGCCGTGCCTGCCGTGCCTGCCGTGCCTGCCGTGGCCGCCAACAACGCGCCCGTCATCCTCGAACTGCGAGGCGTCCGCAAGGAGTACACGGTTACGGCCGGGGCGGTCCTCCAGCGCAAGGTCGGGACCATCCAGGCGGTGAGGGGAGTCGACTTCGTCCTCAGGGCAGGCGAGACGATCGGGGTGGTCGGGGAGTCCGGGTGCGGTAAGTCGACCCTCGGCCGGATGATCGTGGGCCTCGAGGACCCGACGTCGGGCTCGGTCAGCTTCGACGGCACCGATATCACGAAGTTGAGGGGCGCCGAGCAGCGCAAGCGCCAGCGCAACCTGTCCCTCGTCTTCCAGGACCCCTATTCGTCGCTCGACCCACGCATGCGGGTTGGCACGATCGTGCGGGAGCCTCTCGTCGTCCAGGGGATCGGGGAGCCGGCCGAGCAGCGCGAGAGGGTGGCGTCCCTGATGCACGAAGTGGGCCTGCCTCCGCACGCCGTCGACCTTTACCCGCACGAGTTCTCGGGAGGCCAGCGCCAGCGGATCGGGCTGGCGCGGTCCCTTGCGCTCAACCCGCGCCTGATCGTCGCCGACGAGCCTGTCTCGGCTCTCGACGTCTCGATCAGGTCGCAGATCCTCAACTTGATGAAGCGGCTCCAGGCAGCGCACAACCTCACGTACGTCTTTATTTCCCACGACCTGTCGGTAGTGCGGTACCTCGCCGACCGCATCGCAGTGATGTACCTCGGCAAGCTCGTCGAGATCGGCACCGGGGACGACATCTACTCACGCCCTGCCCACCCCTACACCTCAGGGCTGATCGCCTCCATCCCCGTCCCGAACCCGGTGCTCCAGAGGAACCGCACGAAAATCCCCATCATGGGTGAGCTCCCCTCGCCCCTGCACCCACCGTCGGGTTGCCCGTTCCGCACGCGGTGCCCCAATGCCCGCCCGCGCTGCGCCGAGGAAGACCCCGCGCTCACTTCTTTCGGGGGCGAGCATTTTGCCGCCTGCTATTACCCGGTCCAGCAGCCTGTCGAGCCGCCAGTAGCGGTGCCGGCCGCCTGACGGACCTGCTGGCTGTGCGGGCGGTCGTACGCGTACGGCGTGGCCCGGTTGGGGGCTGAAATCTCCGGTGATGCTCGCGCGGGGCGGCCTAGGTTTGTCGGGTGACGCGGCGCGGCTGGTACCTGTTCATTGCGCTCGGGGTCATCTGGGGGCTGCCTTACCTCCTCATCAGGGTGTCGGTCCGCTATGTCGAACCTTCCTTCTTGGTGTTCGTCCGGACGGCCGGGGGCAGCGGGTTGATGGCGCCCTTCGTCGTGAGACGAGGGTTCCTCCGGCCCCTTATGGGGCACTGGCGAGCGCTCGTCCTTTTCACCTTCGTCGAGATAGGCGTACCGTGGCTGTGCCTGTCGACGGCGGAGACGAAGGTCTCGAGCTCCCTGTCCGGCCTGCTCGTTGCGGCTGTGCCGGCTGCTGGGGCGTTGATCGCCCTGGCCACGGGTACCGACCGGGTGGACCGCCGGCGCCTCGCCGGCCTGGTCCTCGGGGTAGTCGGGGCTGCCGCCCTCGTCGGGTTCGACGTCGGGCGGTCGAGCCTCGGCGCGGCCAGCTTGTTCGTGCTGGTGATCGCCGGTTACGCGCTCGGCCCCTGGGTGCTGGCGAGGCACCTCTCCGGTCTGCCGAGCGCGACCGTGATCCTCGCTTCGCTCGTGATCTGCGCTGTCGTGTACGCCCCGATTGCCGCCGTGCAGCTGCCGCGCCACTCCGTGCCGCTCGACGCGGTGCTGTCGATGGCCTGCTTGAGCGTGGTGTGCACCGCTGTCGCCTTCACGGTTTTCTTCGCGCTCATAAAAGAGGTCGGCCCGATGCGGGCGACGGTGATCACCTATGTGAACCCTGCCGTAGCGGTCCTCCTCGGGGTCGTCGTCCTCGACGAGCGCTTCGGCTGGGCGACCGGGGTCGGCTTCGTCACGGTGCTCGGTGGTTCGTTCCTTGCGACTCGCCCGCTGCGGCCGTCGGGGGAGGCGGCGCTCCGTGAGGCTGCCCCTGCGCCAAGCGGGGGGTAGCCGGGCGACGCGGCGGGCAGCAGCTCTGGTTGCCTTCCTCGGTGGCGCTCTTGCCGTGACGGCCTGCGCCGCCGGCCTGCCCAAAGCCCCCCCACCACCAACGACGTCGAGGGGGGCGGCCGCAGTGCCCACGACGCGGCCCCGGCCAGGCACCTCGACGTCCGCGGCTACTTCGACGTCCACATCGACATCGACGACGGTTGCCGCGGCCGCCACGACTACGACCGTGCCGCAGGCCAACGTCTCCTATGACCCCGACGCGGTCGCCACCTACGCAATCGGCCCGCAACCGTCCAACTGGAACATCCACGCGGCAGCGGCGGCACCTTCCTACACGGCCCTCGAGCAGGTGCTTGCGCAAGTATGGCCGTCGGCGTTCGACGTCGGCGCGAGCGGGGTCGCCGAGCTCGATACTTCGCTGCTCGATTCGGCGCAGGAGGTGAGCACTTCACCTCAGAGGATCGTCTACCAGATAAACCCGCGAGCCGTCTGGTCCGACGGGACGCCGATCACCTACTTGGACTTTGCCTACAACTGGCAGGCACAATCAGGTAAAGCGGGCT
>DATJMJ010000025.1:0-46161 GCA_035508795.1 Acidimicrobiales bacterium | reverse complement strand
CCAAGCTGAAGCTCGACCTCCACGACATCTATAACAAAGGCGGCCAGATCGACCGCGCGCTGAGGGACGTGATCGACGAGGCGGTGCGCATCAAGGCGAGCGAGGTCGAGATCATCCCGGGGAAGGGTTCAGGCCAGTTGAAGAAGCGCGTGCTGCGTTTCCTCGACCAAAAAGAGATCAGGGCGCTCTACCACCGCGTCGAAAAAGATGCAGACAATTTCGGGCGGGTTTTTGTCTACTTCCGCTGGAAGTAGGCGCTGCCGGCTACGGGGCGTCCGACCGTTACCACGGGCAGCGGCGCGCCTATAGACAGCTCCCAAGGCGCAACGCGACCGGCCGTCGCTATAATAGTCGTCGTCATCGCTGGGTGATGTTGGGCGTGGGCTGTCCTGCCTGGCAGGATGCCCACGTTTTTGTTTGAGGGAACCTTGACCGCAGGAGGTGAGATGGGCGCCGACGAGGAAATTTTTCTCGCCCTCGGGCCTGTAGTGGAGGCGGCAGGGCTCGAGATTTGGGATATCGAGCGCTCCGGCGCCAATATCCGGGTCATGGTGGAACGCGAAGGCGGTGTCGACCTCGACGCCATCACCCAAGTGGCTGGTGCCATCTCGGCAGCGCTGGACCAGCGGGACGACCTCGTCCCCGCGGGCCGGTACGTCCTCGAAGTCTCGAGCCCCGGCCTCGAACGACGCTTGCGCAAGCCGAGCCATTTCGCCGGTTATGTCGGCCAGGAGGTTTCGTTCAAGCTCGCACCGTCCGGCGAGCTCCCGCGGCGCCTCCGGGGCCTACTGGTAGCAGCCGAGGAGGAGGCGGTCGTCATCCAAGCCGAACTGACCCCCGGCGGAGTGCAGGACGTCCGTGTGCCGCTCGACATGGTCGAGCGCGCGAATGTCGTCTTTGCCTGGGGCCCGCAGCCTGCGCCCCGAGCAGCCAAAGCGGCGGGCAAGTCCCCGCGCCAGCGCGCCAGCCGGCGCCAGGCGCTCGCCGACGTCTCGGTGGAGGCGCCATGAGCCCGATGAAGGACAACATGGCTTTCCTCGAGGCGCTCCAGCAGATCGCCAAGGACAAGGGCATAAGCGTCGACGTCCTGCTCGACGCGCTCGCCAACGCGCTCGTGGCCGCCTACAAGCGGATGCCTGGGGCAGCCGAAGAGGCCGTCGTCACCATCGAGCCCGATTCGGGCGAGATCCGCGTCTACGGCCAGGAGCTCGACGACGAAGGCAACGTCGTGCGTGAATGGGACGACACCCCCAAGGACTTCGGGCGGATCGCGGCTCAGACAGCCAAGCAGGTGATTTTCCAGCGCATCCGCGAAGCGGAGCGCGACCTCAAGTACGAGGAGTACGCCGGGCGCGAAGGCGACATCGTAACGGGCATCATCCAGCAGAGCGATAACCGCTACACGTTGCTCGACCTCGGCAAGGTGGAAGCGTTGCTACCCCAGGCCGAACAGGTCCCATTCGAGCACTACGAGCACAATGCCCGGCTCAAGGCCTACATCGTCGAGGTGCGCAAGACGAGCAAGGGCCCTCAGATCGTCGTGTCGAGGACCCACCCGGGGTTGATCAAGCGCCTCTTCGAGCTCGAGGTGCCCGAGATCGCCAACGGGATCGTCGAGATCAAGGCGGCCGCACGCGAGCCCGGCCACCGCACCAAGATCGCCGTGTGGTCCAACGACCCGAATGTCGACCCGGTGGGCGCCTGCGTAGGCGCGCGGGGCGCAAGGGTCAGGATGGTGACGACCGAGCTGCGCGGTGAAAAGGTCGACATCGTCCCGTACTCGGAGGACGCCCGCGAGTTCGTCATGCGTGCCCTCCAGCCGGCCAAGGTAAAAGACGTCGAGCTCGACGACGAGTCGGGGACGGCGACTGTGATCGTCAACGACTACCAGCTCTCCTTGGCGATCGGCAAGGAAGGTCAAAACGCCCGTCTTGCCGCCCGGCTGACGGGTTGGCGGATCGACATAAAGAGCGAAACCCAGCTTGCCGAGGAAGAGGCCTACGCCGCCCAGGAGTGGGCGGAGGGCGAGTGGGTCCAAAACGAGGCCGGGGAAATGGTCTGGCAACCCGCCGGGGGAGGTGAAGCTGTCTCCGCCCAGGAATGGGAGGCCGGTTCTCTCACGGGCGAAGACGAGACCTGGGCCAAAGAGCCCGACGGTGACGGTGCCGCCGGCAAGGTCGATGGCGAAGAGGCGCAGGGCACGGCCGCACCTGCCGCACCGGCCGCATCTGCCGCACCTGCCGGTGAGGAGGCCGGCTCGCCCGAAGTAGCTGACAGCGCGGGGGACGGCACAGGGCCCGTTGCAGTGCGCCCGGAAAGTGCCCTGGCGGGCGAGGGAGAGGGCTAGGCGGCTGGGGCCGGAGCGGACCTGCGTGGGGTGCCGGGCCAAGAACACCACCGGTACACTGGTGCGGGTAGCCTTGAACCAGGAAGGCCGGCTCGTCATCGGGCGTGACGCTCCCGGGCGCGGCGCCTGGTTCTGCAGGCTGGCAGGCACGGAGCTGGCGCAGCCTGGATGTTTGGAGCAGGCGGCCAAGAGGCGTGCTTTCAGTAGGGCGCTTCGCAGGGAGGTGCCTGCCCAAGAGGTCGAGGCGCTGCTCGCGAGGGCTCGCGAACGTGCGAGGATGGGATGGGCCACGTCGCCCCCGGTTTTGGTGCCGCAGGTGCCGGTGCCGGGCGCCTGACAACACGACGTAGCACGAGGCAATACAACCGAACAGGACGCAGCAGGGCGTCGAGAAGGGACCGAGGGACAACTTGTCGAAGAAAATCCGGGTGTACGAGCTCGCACGTGAGCTTGGGCTGAGCAACAAAGAAGGGCTCGACTTGTGCCTGGCGATGGGCATCGGTGTTACGAGCCATTCGTCGAGCATCGAGGAAGCCCAAGCCGACCGCGTGCGCCGCAAAGCCGAACGAGACGGCATCAAGCGCGTGCAACCGCCGGAGGAGAAACAGGCTGTGCCAACAGGGGCGCCGGGCACAGTGACGAGTGGTCCCGCCATCGGTGGCAACGGGGCACCTGGCTCCGCCGCCCTCACGTCGACGTCGCAGCCGCTCGGAGGCAATGGCTCGCGTGCGAGGCAGGGCCTGGCAGGCGGCACGACGGCACCCACCGGGACTGCCCCTTCCTCCGCCTCATCCCCTTCCTCACCGCACCTTGCCCCGCCACCGGGGGTAGTGGCTGCCCGCGAGGCTGCTGAGCCTCGCCAGCCCGCCGCTCACGGGGGTGTCGCCGCCCAGTCCAGGACAAGCTCGACAGATCACGCTGCACCGACGCGCGAGCCGGCTGGCGGTCCGGGCGAGGTAGTACAGCCCGCGCAGGCGCCGGCGCGCAGCCCGGTTGCACCGCCCCCCGGCGTCCGCCCGCCCGGGGCGCCGGCTCCAGGTGGGCATCCCGTCACACCGGTTCATGCGCCTGTTCATGCGCCCGCCACCGGCCATGGGGGCCCCACGGCTCAACCCGCAGTGACCGCCCACGGCTCACATGGCGTTTTGGCGCAACCTGCTCCGGCGCAACATGCTCCGGCGCCGCATGCTCCGGCAGCGGCCAATAGTGCGCCGGCTGTTCCCGCGCCCGCTGCTCAGGGGCCCGCTGGTGCACCGCCGTCCGCTCCGTCCAACCGGCCCGCCGTATCGCCCGTGACCGGCAAGCCGATCCCACCGCCGCCGGGGTTCCGCCAGCGGCCAGTTTCACCCTTGACCGGCAAGCCCATCCCACCTCCCGTTCGCAACCCAGGCGGGGCGGGCGCGCCCGGAGGAGCGGGGGGACCAGGTCGTCCAGGTGGGGCACCCCAGTCGCCCGGACGTGGGGGAGGTTCCTACGGCCCAGGTGCGCCAGGCCGCTTCGGTGGTGACCGCTCCGGCCAGCCACGTTCGCCTTTGCCGCCCGGGAGCCGGCCGCCGGCGCCGCGTGGAGGCCCCGGCGCGCCTTTAGGTCGCCAGGGAGCCGGCGGCGGACCGGGTGGGCCAGGGGGTGCAGGCCAGAGGCCCGGCTTCGGTGGGCCGAGGCCAGGCTCGTTCGGAGGCCCGGGCGGGCCGCGCACCGGTGGTCCCGGTGTCCGCCCAGGTGGGGCCAGGCCGCTCGGCCCACGCGTCGGGCCACCGGCTCGGAGCGGCGATGCGACCTACCGTGCCCCGGCTGGGGGCGGCAACTACAGGGGCGGGGCGCCGGGGACCGGCTTGCCGCCGCGCGGCGTAGGCCGGCCCGGTGGTGGCCCAGGCGGTGGCCCGGGAGGCCGAGGGGGCTCGCGGCCGAGCGGGCGTCGCTCGCGCAGCCGCAAGCAAAGCCGTGAAGAGCTCGAGGCTCAAGCACCGACGACTTATGTCCCCTCGCACGCCCCCGTGCCCGAGGGAGAGGTCATTATCGAGCGGGGCTCGTCTGCCCAGGACCTGGCGCCCAGGCTCAACCGGAGCGCAGCCGACGTCGTCAGGTTTTTGCTGAGCCAGGGCGAGATGGTGACTGCGACGATGTCGTTGTCCGACGAGATGATCGAACTGTTCGCAGCAGAGATCGGCGCGAACGTCCGTCTCGTCGAGCCGGGTGAACAAAAAGAAGCCGAGCTACAAGCCCGCTATTTCGGTGACGAGGACGACGAGGAAAACGACGACCAGCTGCGGGCCCGCCCCCCCGTCGTGACAGTGATGGGCCATGTCGACCACGGCAAGACGTCGTTGCTCGACCGCATCCGCGAATCCGACGTCGCCTCGGGCGAAACCGGTGGCATCACGCAGCACATCGGTGCCTACCAGGTCACCACCGCCACCGGCGCCCTGATCACCTTCATCGACACCCCAGGCCACGAGGCTTTCACCGCCATGCGCGCCAGGGGGGCGGAGGTGACCGACATCGTCGTTCTGGTCGTCGCTGCCGACGACGGCGTGATGCCCCAGACGATCGAAGCGCTCAACCACGCCAAGGCCGCCAAGGTCCCGATCGTTGTGGCGATCAACAAGATCGACCGCGCCGATGCCGACCCCAACCACGTGATGCAGCAACTTTCCGAGCTCGGCCTCGTGCCCGAGCGCTGGGGTGGCGACACGATCATGGTCGAGGTCTCGGCCCTGCAAAACCTCGGGATCGACGACCTTCTCGAACAACTGATGGTGGTGGCCGAAGTGGAGGAGCTGCGGGCCAACCCCGAGGCGCACCCGAGGGGCATCGTCCTGGAAGCCAACCTCGACCCGGGAAAGGGCCCTGTGGCCACGGTGATCGTGCAAAACGGGACTCTGCGCGTCGGCGACCACGTCGTAGCCGGGGCGGCCTGGGGGCGCGTCAAGGCCCTGATCGACGACAAGGGCGACAACATCAAGGAAGCCCCGCCGTCTTTCCCGGCTCAGGTGCTCGGTTTCGACTCGCTCCCCGCAGCGGGGGACGAACTGCGTGGCGTGCCAACTTCGAGGACTGCCCGGGAAGTGGCCGAGCAACGCGAGCAGCGCTTTCGTAGCGCCGACCTTCGCCGGAGCTCCGCCGCCACGAGCGGGGGCGCAAAGCTCGAGGACATATTCGAGCAGATCCAGCGGGGGGAGGCGGCGACCCTCAACCTGGTCGTGAAGGCAGACGTCCAAGGTTCGCTCGAAGCCGTCACCGAGAGCCTCCGCAAGCTGGAGCGCGACGACGTGAAGCTCTCGTTCGTCCACCGGGCCGTAGGCGGGATCACCGAAAACGACGTCGCCCTCGCAGCGGCCTCGAACGCGACGATCATCGGGTTCAACGTCCGCCCGGGCCGTGAGGCGCGAGCGATGGCGGCTGCTCAGGGCGTCGAGATCCGCACCTACGAGATCATCTACAAGCTGATCGAAGACGTCCAGGCCGCCATGGTCGGGATGCTCGCCCCCGAGTACGAAGAAGTCGTCACGGGCGACGCCGAGGTGCGCGAGATCTTCCGGGTACCGCGCATCGGCGCCATCGCCGGCTGCTTCGTGCGCAACGGCGTCATCACCCGTGGTTCGAAGGTGAGGTTCCTCAGGGACGGGGTCATCATCTGGAAAGGCGCGATCACCTCGCTCCGCCGCTTCAAGGAGGACGTGCGCGAAGTCCACGAGGGCTTCGAGTGCGGCATAGGCCTCTCCAACAACCAGGATCTCCGCGAGGGCGACATCATCGAGACCTACGAGGAGCGCGAGATCCCCCGCAGCTAGGAGATCTCGTGCACGCGGCCGCTCTTTGCGTCGAGCTGCACATACCAGGGGCTCGTTCATTGAAAGACAAGAGGGCTGCGATAAAGCCGATAGTTGAAGGGAGCCGGCGCCGTTTCGGCGTCGCCGCTGCCGAGGTCGGCAAACAGGACCGCAGGCAGGCGGCCGAGCTCGCGTTCGCTGCCGTGTCGTCGACGGCGGGCCACGTGGAGGAAGTGCTCGCATCGGTCGAGCGCTTCGTGTGGTCGTTCCCCGAGGTCGAGGTCCTATCGTGCGAGAGGCACTGGTGGGGCGTTTGACGCGCCATACGGGCGGCCGAGGCAGCCGCGGCGGCCAACCCAGCCGGGGCGGCGGGGCCGGTGGGGGGCGCAACTACCCGAGGATGGCCCGGGTCAACGAGGTCCTCCGGGAGGTGCTCGCCGAGGCGGTCGAACGTGAGGCGAGCAACGACGCCCGTCTCGAGCTTGCGACCATTACGGCGGTGCGCTGCGACCCCGATCTCCGCCATGCCACGGTCCTTTTTTCCTCCCTGCCGAGCTCCGCCGCCGAGGCCCTGGCAGAGGCCCGGCCCCGTTTGCAGGCTGCCGTCGCCCACGAGGTACGGATCAAGCGGACCCCCTTGCTCACGTTCGACGCCGACCCGGCGGTCGCCTACGGCGAACGAGTGGAATCGGTCCTGCGGGGGCTCCGCGACAGGGGCGAACTGCCTGCTCCCGGTGAAGCCCCCGAACCCCCGGCACTCCCGGGTTGAGCCCGGCGAGCGCGCCCGCGAGGACCCGTGCCAACGGCTTCGCGGTAGTCGACAAGCCGGCCGGGCCGACGAGCCACGACGTGGTCGCAAGGTGCCGGCGCATTTTTTCGGAGAAAAGGGCGGGCCACGCGGGCTCCCTCGACCCCGACGCGACCGGCGTCCTGCTCGTCGGCCTCGGGCCCTCGACCAGGCTCATGCAGTTTTTTTCCGGCCTGCCCAAGAGCTACAGCGCCGAGATCGTCCTCGGAGTGGCCACAACCACGCTCGACGCTGCCGGCGAAGTGACTGCCACCTGGGACATGGGCTCGGTCGGCCTGGAGGATGCCCGCGCCGCTGCACTGGCCTTGACAGGGGCCATCGAACAGGTCCCGCCGATGGTGTCGGCGCTCAAGGTGGGCGGCAAGCGCCTTCACGCACTTGCGCGAGCCGGGATCGAAGTCGAGCGTGCCGCCCGCCGCGTCGAGGTCACCCGTTTCGACATCCGTCCCGGGACAACGGGTGAGCACGGGCCGGTCCTCGAGGCGGAAGTCGACTGCTCGGCGGGTACCTATGTGCGCGTGCTGGCGGCAGACCTCGGCCAGAGCCTTGGCGGGGGAGCCCACCTGCGCAATCTCCGGCGCACGGCTGTTGGGGAGTTCACTCTCGCCGAGGCGGTGCCCCTCGGGGACCTCGAGGGGATGGAGCGGCCCCACGACGCTGTCGTCGCGCCTGCTGCTGCCCTTCGCCGAGTGGGCGCCGCCTCGGCGATGGTGGACGCCGCCACCGCCGGGCGGGTGGCCCACGGGGCGGTCCTGGCTCTGAGCGAGCTAGAGGCAGCCGGCGCGAGCAGTCCCGGGCCGTGGGCCGTTTCCGGGCCGGGCGGGGATCTCCTCGCCGTCTACGGCCCGTACCGCCCCGGCCAGGCAAAGCCGATTGTCGTGCTCGCCACGTCCTGACGCGTCTGGGCGCGCACGCTGAGGCTGTCCCCGGGCCCGTGTGCCCGCTTGCCTGTGTGCCCCGGTTGCCGCACCAGGTCCGGTGCTCGGGCTACCCGCCGATAGGGGGTTGTTCGCCGCTACTTCTCGACGTTCGCGCGCTCGCGCCTGACCTTGTCCCACAGGTTCTGGGGCATCACCTCGTAGTGGTCGTGGTGGGCGCGGAAGCGGCCACGGCCCCCCGTGAGGCTGCGCAGGTCGATCGCGTAGCGGATGAGCTCCGAGGTGGGCACGAGCGCCACGATCACCGACTCCCCGGGCTGACCTGTCTCGGTACCCTGCACCCGGCCGCGCCGGCTATTGAGGTCGCCGAGGACGTCACCCTGGTAGGCGTTGGGCACCGTCACCTCGAGCAGGGAGAGAGGCTCGAGCATGACCGGCCCCGCCTTGGCGAGGGCTTCGCGCACCGCGAGAGCTCCCGCCATCTTGAACGACATTTCCGACGAGTCGACCGGGTGGTGCTTGCCGTCGTAACACGTCACGCGGACGTCCACGACGGGCCAGCCGAAATTGCCCCCGTCTGCCATTGCTTCTTCGGCACCCTTTTGCACCGCCGGGATGTACTGGCGGGGGATGACACCGCCGACGATGTTGTCCACGAACTCGAACCCGCCGCCCCGGTCCTTAGGCTCGACCCGGAGCGATGCGACACCGAACTGGCCGTGCCCGCCGGTCTGTTTCTTGTAGCGCCCTTCTGCCTCGGCGACGTTGCTGATGGTCTCGCGGTAGGGCGTGACGAGATCCTCGTGTTCGACCGCCACCCCGAACTTGCGGGAGAGCCGTTCCATCGCTATGCCGATGTGGGCCTCACCCGTCCCGGAGATGACAGTTTGATGCGTCTCATCGTCCCGGCGCACCGAGAGAGTGGTGTCCTCCTCCTGCAGGCGGTGGAGGGCCGTCATCAACTTGTCCTCGTCCGCCTTGCTTTTTGGCCTGATGGCCATGGACAGCACCGGCATTGCGGCGTCCGCGAGCCAATTGCCCGTCCCAGGCCCGTCTCCTTCGGTGACGGGCGCGGCATGCCCGGGGGGTAGCACGGTCACCGGCATGTTGCGGGGAGTCAGCGAATCGCCCGTGTTGGTGGACGCCAATTTCGCGACCGCGCCGATGTCACCGGCGGTCAGCTCGGGCACGGGCACCTGTTCTTTGCCGCGGAGCGTGAAGAGGGCGTGGAGGCGTTCTTCCGACCTCGACCTCGGGTTGAAAAGGACCGCGTCGGGCCGGATGGTGCCGGACGCAACCTTGAAAAGAGAAATCTTCCCGACGTAGGGGTCGGCGACAGTCTTGAACACCCAGGCAAGAGGCTGGCCTGCAGGGTCGCAGGGCGTCTCGATCACCTCGCTGTGAGCGGTCCCCGGCGAAATGGCCCGAGCCGGCGGCCGTTCGAGAGGAGACGGCGCGACCTCGCAGAATATGTCGAGGAGGCGGTCGATGCCGACGAGCTTGGTCGCCGAGCCGCAGATCACGGGGAAGACCTGAGAGGAAACGACGCCTTTTGCAAGAGTCTTGGAAAGTTCCTCGGCCGAGATCTGCTCGCCCTCGAGGTAGCGGGCCATCAAGTCGTCGTCGGCCACGACTATCCCCTCGACGAGCGAGTCGCGAACGGTGTGCTCCTGGTCGGCGATCGCATCGGGTATCGGGCCGCTCGTCGCCGTGCACTTGCCGGGCTGGTAGGTGAAAGCGGTATCGGTGAGCAGGTCGGCAACTCCGGAGAACTCGGCCTCTCTGCCGATCGGGAGCTCGAGCGGTGCGACGCCGGCGCCGAAGGACTGGTGGAGCTGCTGGAGGACTTCGGAGAAGTCGGCCCGCTCACGGTCGAGCTTGTTGAGGAACACCAAGCGCGGGATGCCCAGTTCGGCGGCGACTTTCCAGAAAAACTCCGTCTGGACCTCGACCCCGTCGACCGCGCTCACTACGAACACGGCCAGGTCGGCGACGGAAAGGCCGGCGAGCGCCTCTGGGACGAAGTCGGCGTACCCGGGGCAGTCGAGGATATTGACCTTGTAGCTCTGCCATTCGAGCGCCGCCAGCGAGAGCGAGGTCGACATGTGGTGAGCGTGCTCCTCGGGCTCGAAGTCCGACAGCGCCGTCCCGTCCTCCACGCGCCCCGTGCGGTTGATGGCGCCGCTGCACAGCGCGAGAGCCTCGGTTAACGTCGTCTTCCCCGAACCACCGTGCCCGACGAGGGCGACGTTGCGGACCTTCGCTGGTTGGTAAGCCTTCATTCGGAAACATCTCCTCCCTTGCAGGCCGGCCGTCCCGTCGGGTCTCGTGCACAGCCCGGCCCGGTCCAGTCAGGCTACCTTCAAGGCTGCTGCGGGGAAAGTGGCGAGCGGGCTCAGCAGGTGGCGAAGGGGCGTACCGGTCGCTCAAATGCGGTTGCGCCGAGGCCCGGTGGTAGGCTGGCCGACAGTTCATCGGCCGATAGGAGCAACTTAGTTTGTTCGATGCACGGTTCCGGGCGGCAGTCGACCGAGCTGTGAGCCCTGCGGGGCGGGCCTTGCGGCGCACGGGGCTCTCGCCGGACCACCTCACGGCTCTTGGCATTGCGCTGTCTGTCCCAGCGGCCTGGGCGATAGCGTCCGGCCACTTGATCGTCGGGATCCTGGTCCTCATCGGGTCCGCCTTGCCCGACCTGTTCGACGGGAGCCTGGCCAAGGCGAGCGGGCGATCGAGCCGGAGGGGGGCGTTCTTCGACTCGGTGGGGGACAGGGTGAGCGACACCTTCGTGCTCGGGGGGATGGCCTGGTACGCCCAGGACCGCTTCGGCGGCCACGCAGCGCTCGTGCCCCTGGCCGTCCTGGGCGTTTCGCAGCTCGTCTCGTACATCCGCGCCAAGGCGGACGCCCTCGGTATCGACGCCAAGGGCGGCCTCATGGAAAGGGGCGAGCGCGTTTTCGTGCTCTGCTTCGCCCTCAAGTTCCCCGCCGACATGCTCTGGCTCCTCTGGCTGGTCTTTGCGCTTTCATGTATTACGGCCGGGCAGCGCTTCGTCAAGGTGTGGCGCCAGGCCGAGCGGCCACCGGCCCCACTACCCGTCGAGCCGACTGCGGTAGTGCTCAAGTGGCGTGCGTGGCGTGAGGAACGTTCGGGCGTCGTCGAAACGAGCCGGCGCAGGCGGGCGTCTTCGGTCCCGAGGAGCGGCGGCTTCTTCGCCGGCACCCGGGGGCCGTCGGCTCCTGGTGTGGTCGTCGGGCGCTGGCACGAGAGGCGGTCGGCGAGGTTGGCGCGCTTGGACGAAGGAACAGGCGCCCAAGTCAACGACGAGGCTGGTGCGCCCCGCCCCGGCAGCGCCTCGGGCTGACTGCTGAGCTGGCCGGCGAAGCCGCCCTGGCCTAGGTTCGACCAGTGCCAAGCACAAGGCTGTCCCTTTACCGGGCGGCGACGACCCTGGCTTCTGCGCTGCCCGCACAGGCTTCCTGCAGGCTCGCGCTCGCGGTAGGCAGCCTCGTCGGGCGGCTCCCCGACTACGACGGCAAGCGTGCCATCGTCGCATCCCACATGGGGCGCGTCATGGGGCGGCCCTTGGCCGGGCGGGAGGCGAGGTCGGTGGTCGCCGCGGTCTTCGCCAACTACGCCCGCTACTGGGCGGAAAGCTTCCGGCTACCGTCGGTGCCCCAGGCGGAGGTCATCGCCGGGGTGAAAACGGTGGGTGAGGACAACCTCGACAACGCGCTCGGCGCAGGCCGGGGCGTGATCATTGCCGCGCCCCACCTCGGTGGGTGGGAGTGGGGGGCGATGTACCTGATAGCGAGGGGTTTGCACGTCACGGTGGCCGTCGAGCCGCTCGAGCCGCCCGAGTTGTTCGACTGGTTCGCCGCCTACCGTGAGCGCCTCGGCATGCAGGTGGTGCCCGTTGGCCCACAGGCGGGAGCGGCCATTCTGCAAGCGCTCCGCCAGGGTCACGTGGTATGCCTCCTTTCCGACCGCCTGGTCGGGCCGACGTCAGGCGTGGAGGTCGAGTTCTTCGGCGAACGTGTCGCGATGCCTGCGGGGCCCGTGACGCTCGCCCTTCGGTCACGAGCGCCCCTGCTTTGCTCGGCCGTCTACTTCGGCGCCGGCGCCGACGACCACACGATCGACTTCCGCCCGCCGATCGAGCTCAACCAGGCAGGCCGCTTCAGCGACCGCGTCGTGGGGGGCACCCGGCTGCTTGCGAGCGAGCTCGAACTGCTGGTCAGCGCCGCGCCCACACAGTGGCACATGGTGCAGCCCAACTGGTCGGACGACCCACCGCTCCGCAGCCGCACAAACCGCCAGCCGGGCGGTCGTGGCCGGTCGACCAGGGCTGGTGGTGGGCCGGCACCGGCGCCTTCACCGGCGCCGGCACCGAAAGTGGGTGCGGAACCGGAACCGGATGGGGATGCTACGGGAGCGCTCCGGTGAGCGGCGCAGGCGGGGGGACAAAGCTGCGGGTGGGCATGGTCTGCCCTTACAGCCTCACCATCCCGGGCGGCGTCCAGGGGCAGGTCATGGGCATCGCGCGCGCCATGCGGCAAGAAGGAGTGGAAGTCCAGGTGCTCGCCCCGACGGATGGCCCTCGCCCCGAGACCTGGGTCAAGCCGCTCGGGCCAACGGTCCCGACCGCAGCAAACGGGTCGGTCGCCCCGATCGCGCCCGACCCCTCGGCCGCGCTCAAGACGATCCGGGCCCTCAGGGACGGTCATTTCGACATCGTCCACATCCACGAGCCTCTCGTCCCGGGGCCGTCGTTGACTGCGCTGCTCTTCAGCGACGGGCCGCTCGTCGGCACGTTCCATCGCGCCGGTGACATCGCCTGGTACCGCGCCCTGAAGCTCCCGGGCAAGTGGGTCGTGAGGCGGCTGGGTTTGCGCTGCGCCGTGTCCGAGTTGGCGCTGCGGACCGCCCGCCAGGCCCTCGGGGGGACCTACCAGCTCCTTTGGAACGGGATCGACGTCGACATGGTCGAGCGGGCCCAGCCGTGGCCGAAGGACGGCCAGACGGTGCTGTTCGTCGGGAGGCACGAGCCGAGAAAGGGCCTTGCCGTGCTCGTGGAAGCCGTCACGCGCCACTCCGTCGACGCGCGCGTCTGGGTTGCCGGAGAGGGCCCCGAAACGGGTGCGCTCAAGCTTTCTACCAAGGACGACCCCCGCTTCGAATGGCTCGGGATCGTGAGCGAGGACGAGAAGTTCCGCCGCATGCGCGGCGCGGACGTGCTCGTGGCGCCCTCCCTGCACGGGGAAAGCTTCGGGGTGGTGCTCCTCGAGGGTATGGCGGCCGGAGCAGCCGTAGTCGCAAGCGACATCCCCGGGTACGCAAACGTCGCCAGACGCTCCCGTGACGCCCTGCTCGTCCCCCCGGGCGACCCAGCGGCGCTCGCGACTGCCATCAAGGAGGCCCTCTTGGGCGGCCCGGAGGTCAAAGCGATGCGCGAATCGGCCTACACCCGGGCGGCAGAGCACTCGATGCGGTCGCTCGCTCAGAAGTACCTCGAGCTGTACGCCTCTTTGCAGCGCTCCAAGACGGGAAAGCTGTCGTCCTGAGCACTTAGGCCTTGCCGCGGGCGGCCGCGAGGGCAATTTTCAAAATCCGGGTGGCCGGCAGGCCGGTAGTAACCGGAATGGTCAGCCATGCGGGCTTACTCGAAGCGATCGCTCTCGCCGTCGCTGTCGCGCTTGTGGGCGGGCTCGCGGGCTTGTGGGCATCGGCGAGCCCGACTCTCGCGAGATGGGTCGAAGAGGCTAAGAGCCGCAGCGGTGCGTTGGGGGCACCGGGGGCGGCCGAGACATCGGCGGGGGTGTCGCGAGTGCCGGCAGCCTCGGCAGCGGCGGGCGGACCGGCAGTGCGAGCGCTGCTCGTACCTGGCGGGCGCGGGCGGGCGTCGCTCGCAGGGTGGGTGGTCGTCCCCAGCGTGGCCTCGGGCCTGCTGGCCGGCGTGATGACGCTCCCCGCCGCGCGGGGCACCTCGGCGCCTTCGGCGTCGGTCGCATTGGCGTTCGGCTTCTGGGCGGCTGTGCTTGCCCTAGCCGGCCTGATCGACTCCGGGCACCTCGTATTGCCAACTCCGCTGCTGCGTTGGGGCGGCGGGCTGGCGGCCGGCAGCATTGCGTGCTCGTTGGCTGCGGGCCACCAATGGCAACACCTCTGGCTGGCGGCTCTTTCCACTGTCGCCGGCGGATGTGGCTACCTGGGATGGTGGGTGGCCCGGCGGGAGGCAGTCGGGCTGGGCGATGTCAGGATGGCGTGCCTCGTCGCGTTTGGCGTCGGGAGCTACTCCGCCGGTGCCGCGCTCGTCGTGCTTTCCTGCGCGCCGTTGCTTGCCGGGTTGCTCGCCGTGACGCCGATTGCCGGCGCCTGGGCCGCAGTGGACGAAGGCGGAAGCGAAGACGCTTCCCCAGGTCGTGGAGGCGGGCGGCCCCGATCACCTGGCCGGCGGCGAGTGGCCGTGCCGCTCGGGCCGTTCCTTGCACTGGGCGGTCTCGCCGCTGTGGTGCCGTATGCCCTCTGAGCGCGTGGGCCTGGCAGTCGACGGGGCCATTGGGCCCCCACGCGGCGACGAGCCAAGGCCGGTACGGCGACCGAGGCGCCTGAGCAGCGGCGCGATTGTCCCGATAGTCCTGGCCGTCCTCGCCGCCACGTTCGCGTACGCCGCCTTGCAGGACCGCTCGGCAATGGTGCGCGTGGTGGTCGCCAGTGCCTTCGTGCCTGCGGGCTCCCCGCTCGGCCCAGCGGACAGCAAGGTCGTACCTGTGCACGAGAGCGACGGCCCCGAGGCTCATGGGCTGCTGAGCCCCGCTCAGCTGTCGTCGGGCTGGGTCGCCGCCGTGCCCCTCCGCCCGGGCGAGTTGCTGACGTCGAGCGAGGTCGCACGGCCCTCGCCTGCGGCTCTCGGGCAAATGAGCATCGCCGTCCCCATCCAGCAAGCGGCGGGGGGCGAGGTCGCCGCAGGCGACGAGGTGGACGTGATAGCGACCAACAGTTCCGGCGGCGCCTATTACGTCGCCCAGGGCCTACGGGTCCTGTCGGTGGCCCCGACAGGCGGCGCGCAGGGCGTCCTTGGCGCCAGCACTGGCTCGTACTACATCGTCGTGTCGGTTGGGAAACAGGTTGCCCTCCGCTTGGCCGCGGCACTCGGGGCTGAAAGCGGCACCGGGCTCGGCGGTGCTATCGAGGTCGTGCGCTCGACAGGCGAGGCGGCGACGCCTGAGCTCCAGTACTCACCGGGCACCGCCGAAGGGGCAGCCGGCGCGCCGTCATACGAGGCCAAGGGGGCCTGAGGCGTGCTCCACATCGGCTTGGCGGCCACCAAGGCGCCCTGGAGCTCGGCCTTGCGCGCCTATGTCCGCGACCACGGGCAGGGCCTCGAGGTGGACGTGGTCATGGACGGCGCGGCCCTGCGGAAATGCCTCGCAAGGACGGACATCCTCGTGATCGACGACGTGATGCGGGTCTTTTCCGCTGCCGACATAGCCAAGGCGCGTGACGCGGGCGTCCACGTGATCGGTTTGTCGGACCCCTCGGACGGCAACGGGCGCCAGTACTTGCTGGCCCTTGGAGCCGACGAGGTGGCAGAGGCAACGACCGCCCCGTCCGAGCTCGTGGCCTTGTTTGCCGGGGCCCGTCCCCGTAGCCGGGCGAAGGCCAACTCGAGGGATTTCAACGACTGGCGCACCGCTGCCAGGGCCCGGGCCGCAGCCAAAGGGCGACGTGGCACCCTGAGCGCGTGGGCCAAGGTCAGCGGCGGTGCCGGGCTCAGCGAGCTCGTCGTCGCCGCGGCCGAAAACCTCTCCCGGCGCGCCCGGGTCCTCGTGGTGGAAGCCGACGAGCTCGCACCGGTGCTCGTATCGCGATTGCTCAGGAGCCCCGAAGGCGGCTTGCAGTGGGGTTTGGCCCGGGCACGCCAGGGCCTGGCGTCCTTGCCCGAGGCGCTTTCGGGGCCGCGGGGCGACGGGGCGAGCGTGGTGGGGCATTTCGACGCAGTGTGCGCTCCTTCGGGAGCCGGCCAGGCGGTGAGCCCGTCCCACCTCGAAAAGCTCCTCGACGAGGCGACGGAGGCATACGACCACGTCCTCGTGGAGACGTCTTGGCTGGTAGGGACCGCGCCTTCGCGCGAGCGCCCCGGGTTGGCCGGCCCCGTAGTAAACAGGGCCGCAGCCGTCGTCGTGGTCGCAGCGGCCGACCCCGAGGGGGCTGCCCGCCTGGTGCAGTGGAAGGCTTCAGCCCTCGCAACGGGCCTTGCCGCCCCATGCTGGGCAGCCTTCGGCCGGGCGCGCGCCGGCGGGTTCGAAAGAAGCCAGCTCGGGGCCCTCCTCGAGGCCAACACCGGTCGCCACCCCTTCGCAGGCGTCGCCTTCCTCCCCGAAGACCGGGCCGTGGCACGCGCTCGCTGGAACGCAGATCTCGTCGCAAGAGGCCCGTGGAAGAAGGCTGTCGACGAGCTGGTCACGGCGGTGGTGAGCTCGCTGGGCCGCCCTCGGGGGCGTGCACCCGAGCCGTCTGCCGACGGTCACGGGACAAGCGGTGCCCGGCTTTGGCGGCCCTTGGCCAGGCGTGCGGTGACGACATGAGCGCAACAGCGTTCGACACCCTCCGCTCGAGGGTCCTGGCGTCGGTGGCGTCCCACGACCTCGATGTCGCCGGAGACCCGGGCCAAGCCAGGACGTTCGTGGAACTCGAGACCGAGCGCTTCCAGAGGGAGCTGATGCGTGGCTCGCACGAGGGTCTGCAGCCGTTCTCAGACCCGGCCGACGTCGTCGACAGGATGCTGCGGGAGCTCGACGGGATCGGGGCCCAGCTCGGCCTCCTCGTGAGCGACCCGAGAGTCGAGGAAATCTACGGGCAGGACGGCGAACTGACTACCCGGTTTGCCGGGGGGGAGACACGTTGCACGGGCGCGCCGTCTCAGCCCGAAGCGGTCTTGGCCGCCCTACAACGGATGGTTGCGGCCGCGGGGGAAAGCCTTGATGCTTCCCACCCAAAGGTCGACGGGATCCGGGTCATCCTCCCCACAGGGCGCCAAGCGCGCTTGTCGGTGTCGATACCCCCCAGGATCGACGGGACCGTGTCGTTCAGCCTCCGGGTGCCGCAAAAACGCAATACCACACTTGCGGATCTCGTGTCGTTCGGGTCACTGTCGGCGGAGGGCGCGGCCTTTTTGGACGTGCTCATGCGAGCCCGCAGGACGCGGGTGCTCGTTGCCGGGCCGCCCGGGGCGGGCAAGACAACCCTCATCGAGGCGCTCCTGCGAGCGGTGCCACCGGGGCGGCGCGTGATTTGTGCCGAAGAACAACGCGAATTGAACGCCCCGTTGCTCAACGGGGAGTACTGGCAGAGCTCGAGAGTAGAGGGCCTTTCCGACCTCGTCCGCTCTGCACGGGTGGCATCCCCCGAGCTGATCGTCCTCGGGGAGCTGAAAGGCCCCGAAGCCTGGGAGCTTTTGATGGCCGGGACGCTCGGCATCGGCGTCATAGCTGCCGTCCACGCCGAGGACAGCGCGGGAGCGTTCGAAGCGCTCGCGGTGTGCGCCACAAAAGCAGTGCCCGCGACGCCGTTCTCCGAGCTCGAGGCTCGTTTCGCCGCCATGTTCGACCTGGTCGTCTACTGCGACATGGACGACTCGGCCGGTACCGTCCTGCGGCAAGTCACCGAGATCTCCGTCGTCCCCCCGCAGTTGACGACCAGTGGCGCCGGTGTTGCGGTGACCCCGATATTCGCCCGGAGCGACATCGGCGAACCGATGGACCTTCGCAGCGGCGCCGTCGGCGACCGCCTCGAGCGACGCTGCAACCGGCTCCTGGCTCATTACGGCCTCGACCTGGGGGACCTGCTGAAGGGCGCGGAGGTCGTGTGGTGAGCTTTCTCGCCGCTTTGTGCATGGCTGCTTTCGTGCTGAGCGCGGCGCGCGAGCTGATCGGCGAGCGGGACCGTGGCAAAAGTGGCTGGCTCCGTAACCGGCTTGGGCACCAGGCGCGCCTCAATAGGGCGGCGCGGTCCCAGGTCTGGCTCTCGCAGGCGGGAGCGGCCGTGACACCGTCACAGTTCCTTGCTGTGTCGGCCGGTTTGGGCGCGGTTACCTTCGCTGTGCTCGTGAGTATCGTGCGGGCCCCCGTGGTCGCCGCCTTACCCGCGGTGCTGGCGACGGCGTCCCCGTATGCCTACTGGGCGTCGCAACGGCGCAAGCAGGCTGCGGCCCGCAGTGCCGCCTGGCCGGACGCGCTCCGTTACCTCGTAGGCGTCATCGGAGCCGGTGTCGCAACCTTGCACGACGCCCTGGTCGAGCTTTCCAGGTCCGGCCCGGCCTCCTTGAGGGCACCGATGAGCCGCTACGTCCGGCTCGCAGCGCGTTTGGGAGCGCGCCAGGCCATCGAAACCGTCCGCGGCGAGCTCGCCGACCCCATATCGGACCCCGTCCTGCTCGCCTTCGAAGGGGCGATGGAGGAAGGCACCGAGACAGCCCTCAGGGTCCTGTCAGACCTTGGCTCACAGATCACTTCCGACATCGGTTTGACAGAGCGCATCCGCACGCTCCAAACGCAGTCACGGATGGCGACCTGGGGGTGTTTCGCGGTCCCCTACCTCCTGCTGATGTTCCTGTGCGCCACCAACGAGGAATACCGCCATTTCTTTTCGAGCGCCCTCGGGCTCGCCGTCGTCATCTGCGGGGCGCTCATGTCGCTCACCGGCTTGGCCCTTTCCCGCAGGCTCATCAGGCCGGTAGCCACATGCGCGAGGGTGTTCGTGAGCGAGGGCGCCTCGTGGCCGGCCTGAACGCCGACGCGGCTCTTTGTGCCACCTCGGCGGCCTTCGCGCTCGGCCTCGCCGGTACGAGGCTCTTGCACCCGCTGCGCTCTCCGCGGGCTCGCCTGGCCCTTTACCTCGAGGCGCCTCGCGCCCATCTCGGGGGCGCGCCGGTCGCCGGTTTTGGTGCCGTGTTCGCCCGTGACGCGATGTGGCGGGTCCTCGGGCCCTTGGCGGGTTCGGTCACACGCTTTTTTGAGCGGCTGGTCCGCGTGGGGCCGCAGGAGCAACTCGAGCGCTCTTTACGGCGAGCGGGGGTCAATATGACCGTGGACGATTACCGCGCGCAATACCTCCGCTGGGCCGTCGGAGCCCCGGTCGCGTTCGGGGCGGCGGGCGTGCTCACTGGCAAAGCCCTTTATGTAGCTATCTTTTTCGTGCTCGGCATCTATGCCGGCGCCCGCAGGATGCCCGAGCGCCTCAAAGCCTGCACGCGCAGGCGCAGCGAACGCGTCCGGAGCGACCTTCCGGCAATTGCCGGGGTCCTGGCGCTCAAGATCGACAACAACAAGAGCCTCGCCGTGTCGGTCGCAGACGTAGTCGAGCAGGGCTCCGGGCCTGTCGTGGACGACCTCGCTCGAGCTGCTCACCTGGTCAACGCCGGGTACGGGGAGGCGGCAGCGTTCGAGCTGGTGGCTTCCGAATCAGCCGAGCCCGCCGCCGCCCGCTTCTACCGTTTCCTGTCTGCTGCCAGCTCCGGGGGCCTCGACCTGGCGGGCGCGTTGCTCGACCAGGCAAACGAGCTGCGCTCGCAGAGGCGCGAGGAAGTTGAGCGAAGCGCTGCCAGAAGGCAAATGTCCCTCGTCCTCCCGAACCTCGTCTTCATGGCGCCGGTCATGTTCGTCTTCCTTTTGGCGCCGCTTCCTCAGATGTTGTTTGGAAAATGACCCACCCGGCGCGACTTCTAGCAAGCGCTCTGGCAAAAGCCCAACGAAGAAAAAACGAAATGAAAGGAAGCAAAGATGTCCTATCTGGCCGGCCCATTTGTGGCCCTCAAGCGCCGCGCCCCGTTGCGCTCGGCCGGCGCTCGCTTGCGGTCCGCCTTGTCCCGTTTACAAGAGCTCCTGGTGGACCAGCGAGGGAGCCAGGTCACCGACAACTTGGGGTTGATAGTCATCGGCATCGTCGCCATCGTGGCTATCGGCACGCTGATAACCAACCTCGACTCGACGATCTTCAAGTGGCTCCAAGGCGAGCTCGGGTTGAGTTGATTCGGTGGCAGGCGGCGAGAGGCGAGGAGGGTTCAGCGGCGCTTGTCGGCGCCGTGGCAGCCGCCATCTTGCTGCTGAGCTTTACGGGCGCCACCAATGTGGCGGTCGACGAGTACGCCAAAGGAGCATTTCGCACTGCAGTCGAGGAAGCCGCCCAATCGGGCGCGGCCGCGGGCGGCTCGGTGGCCGCCTGCGAGTCGGAGGCCGCCCAGGTCCGCCGGAACTTGCTACCGGGTGGCTTCGCCGGCGACATAGAAGTCGGTTGCGTGCTCGAGGGCGCAGCCGTTGTCGCCGTAGCGACGGGCACCCTGCCGACGTTCGTACCCGTCGTCCCGCCGCTCCATATTTCGGTCCAAGCGTTTTCGCTCGTAGACCGGGGCGGGCAACCATGAAGTTGCCGGCAACCGCGCGGGGAGCGAATGGGCCGGCGACCGTCGATCGCGGTTCGTCTGCCCCCCTTACGCTCTTGCTCGGCACCGCTCTCATAGTGCTGCCGGTAATGGTGCTCGTGCTCACGCTGCCCACCTGGGAGCAACGGGCCGTGGACGCGCAGGATGCTGCTCGAGGGGCGGCGCTCGCCCTTGTGACGGCAGCCAGCTGGGCGACCGGCGTGGCCGCTGCGGAGCAAGTCGTCGCGCAAGTGGTGCAAGAAGACGGCCTACCCGCCGGCGATGTTTCCGACCAGTTCTCCGGGTCGCTCGAGCCGGGCGGCACCGTGACGGCCTCGGTGACTGTGGCCATGCCGGTCGGGCAGCTCCCGGGGCTCGCTTTGACGGGCCCGCTGCACTACACGGCGAGCTCCACCCAGCATGTCGACTCGTACCGAGGCTCACCCGGGTGATACGCACACGAAGCTGCGAGCAGCGGCGCATTCGACGGGCGAGCCTGCGTGACGAGCGCGGCGATGCGATGGTCGTTTGGTGCCTCTTGTTCGCCGTGATGCTATTGCCCTTAGGCGGTCTCTCCGTCGACCTTTGGCACGGCATCACCGTCCAAAGGCAACTTCAGTCTGCGGCGGAGGATGCGGCGCTGGCAGGATCCTCGGGGATCGACGTCGCAACTTACAGGCAGACCGGCTGTATCTTTCTCGACCCCGGGGCTGCAGTTGCCCTGGCCCAACAAAGTGTCGCTTCGCAGCAGGGGCTCGGAGACCTAACGGCTGCGACGTTCCAGGTCGACCCCCCTGGGCAGCAGATATCGGTGACCCTGCAAAAGCGTGTCTCCCTGACGCTGCTCGCGCTCGTCCTCGGCGGCAAGTCTTTGCTCGTGAGCGCGACGGCTGTCAGCGCTCCCGCCGGGTCGTTATCGGGGCGGGGCTGCGCGGGCCTAGGGGCGGGGGGCCAATGAGCACGCCGGCGGCTGGGTCGACGCCCGGGCCGATGGCTCGGCCCGGGGGGGCTGTCGAAGCGGGCTCGTTTTGGCGTCTTGTGGGAGTGCAGGTCCGTGCGTTCAGCAGGTACCGCAAGCACAGCCCCATGGGCTGGGTCGGACTTGCGGCCGATTGCGCTGCGGCGACATGGCTTTACGAAAGGCGTGCCCACCCGGAGGGGCAGGCAGTCTGCCTCCTCGGTCTCAGCGGGCGCCGGGTATTGGCGGCTGCGATAGCCGTGATGTTGCCGGGTATTGCGATTTCGCTCGTTTCTCGTGGCGCGGGGGCTGCAGTTTTAGCCGCAGAGACAGCAATAGTCATGGGTGTGGCCGTGCGGTCGCTCCGGGCGTTACCGGTGAGCCTCCGCCTCAGGCTCGCCTGTTGGCCCGGGGCGCATGTTTTTGTGCGGTCGCTCAGCAGCACGCGTGCCGGTGCCGGTGCCGAGTTGCTGGGAGCGGTCGTTGAGGAGGCTGACAACAAGGCGTGGTCTTTGCTGCTCGACGCCGGTACCGAAGCATTGGTGCCTTACTACGAGCGCTTCGGGTTTGTCCGCCAGGGCCCCGGCGTCGTCACCCGGGACGGTACAACCAAGGTCCGGATGCTGCGCCCGGCCCGGCACCCGTGACGCGCACCGAGGTGCCCAAGCGCCTGAGGCGTTTCTTGGACGCAGTCGCCGTGGTCGGTTGTGAGCTGTTGCTGTTTGTGTTTTTTCTCAGGTCGTCGGGCCTTTTGGGCTCGGTTGACTTTTCACACCTCTCGGCGTGGTCGCAGGGCGTCAGCCCCGAAGGAGCCTTCACCGCCATCTTCAGGTCCTTTGGCCTGGTCGTGTCCGGGTGGCTGTTGCTGAGCACTTTCGCCTACGTCGTAGCGCTCTTGAGCGGGAGCCGCCGGTTGCTCAAGGGCTCGACGTTGGTGACCCTGCCGCCGTTGCGGCGACTGCTCGACGCAGTTGCTGTCGCTTCGGTGGCGGCTGCGACCCTGTCGGTCTCGGCAGGCCGTCAAGCGCCGGTCTCGCGCCCGGTGCCTGCCGTCTTCACCGTCCGCAGCGGGCAGCAAGCGGGACCTCCGGCCAAAGCTGTCACAGTCCGGGCGAGCAAAGCTCCTTCCGGCGGAGCCCTTATGGGCCGCCACCTCCCGCACCCCGGCGACTCGCGCCACGTTGCCCCGGGGCCGCACGACCTGCCTGATGTCGGCGCCGAAGTCCCCAGTGCGGGCAACGGTTTTGCAGGTTTGCCCGCCGGGACGAAAGTGGTGGTGGTGGAACCTGGCGATTGCTTGTCCGTCCTGGCAGAGCACCACCTCGGCGATTGGCGGCTCGACGCACAAATTGCCGCTCTCAATTACGGGCGGCCGCAGGCCGACGGACGAGCCTTGGTCGACGACCACTGGATTTACCCCGGCTGGGTGCTCGTCATGCCGGCCGACGCCGTTGGCACTCTTGTCGTCGGCACGCATCCGCACACCGGCTTACCTGAGCGCGGCGCGGGCGGTCACGACCGGGACGGCGGGCCCACGACGCGCGCCGGCACCGGTGGGCCGGAGCTTTCGCACCCGGTCCCCGGCTCACCGGGCCAGGTTCGGCGCGCCTTACAAACGCGTTTCACTGTTGGCGCTTCGACCCCCCGCTCGGCGCCGGCCGACCTCACAGCACCTGTCACGCCACCCGCCACAGCACCTGCCAGTTCGCCCGCTACAGCACACGCAAGTGCACCCGCTGCAGTGCCCGGAACGGCGCCCGGAACGGCGCCGGGGCCGGCTCGTGCTACCAGCCGGCGCGGGGGTCCAGGGCCGGGGGAGCGCCCGGCGACTGGGCCGCCTCGCGCCGAAGGGCCCAGGGGTGCGAGCGCTGGGCGCGTTGAAGGCCGACCCGGGCCGAAAACGGTGGCGGCGGGAAACCACACCACCTTGGACGCAGTTGTCCCGATCGGAGGAGCAGCCGCGATAGCGGTGGCAGGAGTTGTCCTGCAGTTGGAGCGCAAAAGGCGCGGGCAAGCGCATGCCCGGCGCACGGGGTTCCTGGTCCCCCGAAACTCCCCGCCCGTCGAGGCGGCCGAACGACGGGCAAGGGTTGTTGCAACGAGCGAAGCCTTGATGTGGGCTGACTTGAGCCTGCGGTACCTCGGGGGCCTGGTCGAGCAAGCCTGCGACGGCCCTTCGGCCGAGGTGCCGTCGCTCGTGCTGATGCGGGTCGGGGACGGCGGTGTGGAGGTCGTGATGTCGCCTGAACCACATGGTCGTTTCGGGTGGTTCTCGCCCACGGGCCGAGACGGTTCGCTCGCTCTCGACGCCGACATCGGCCTCGAAGACCTAAGAGCGTTAGCCGACGAGCGCTGGCCGGTATGGCCGGCAGTCGTCAGCCTTGGCCAGGACCGGGGCGGGGCGGTGCTGTTCAACCTCGAGCACGCCGGGTCCTTGTCCGTGGAAGGGCCGGCGCGCCAGGTGAGCGGGGCTCTTTCATCGCTTGCCTTGCAACTGGTCAGCCAGCCCTGGTGCGACGAGATGCTCTCGGGCCTCTATTGCCTTGGGCGGTCGCCTCTTGGGACCGTGCCGGGCCTCGAGGGTCTCGAAGGTCCGGGGGTTGTGCAAAGAGTCGAAAAACTCGTCGACATAACGAACGCACGTGAACAAATGCTTGGAGGATTACCGATTTCGGCTCTTCGAGCAGTTGCGTGCGAAGCGTTGCCCCATGTCGTGGTCGCTTTCGAAGACGCGCCCGAGGGTTTGGTGCCGGCACTTGCAAAAGCGGCTGAGCGAGGGCACGGGTTGGCGGTCGCCTGCGCCGGGCCGTACGCTGGGGCCCGATGGCATTTGGAACTCGGGATGGGCACGGATGCCCTATTGCACGGCGAGCTCGACGGGCAGCCGGTGCACTACGCGTTGGCCATGGATTGGGACCCGGAGGAGACTGCATTGCTGAGCAACGCTTTGGGGGCGGCCGCTGAAACAGACGGAGTGCCCATGGACGGGAGCTCCGGTGCCAGACCTAAAGCCGAGAGCAGGGACCAGGCCGCCGACAACGGTCAGGCACCTGCCAGTGGCGCGTCGCGCTACGACTTCGCCCGGGGGGACGCTGAAATTTCGGTGCTCGGCCCGGTCGACCTTATCGGCGGGGACCCGAGTTCTCTCGAACCGTCGAGGCGCACGCCGGCTCTCGCCGTCATTGCCTATCTAGCGGCTCACCCCCGCGCCGTCAGCGCCGAGGAGCTCGGCTCAAACCTCTGGCCGCTCGGTGCTTCCCGTGACGACCTCGGGGCCCCGCAGCGCAAGACAGTGATGAACGTTGTATCGCGCGCTCGGGCTTTGCTCGGTTACGGGCGCGGAGGGCGCGAGCGGATATTGCACTCGGCGATGGGGTACAGCTTGGCCGACGACGTCACATGCGACTTGGACCGCTTCGAAAAGATGGTCGCGATTGCCAACAGGCAAGGGCAACACGACGCACTGGCCGGGTACCGCAGAGCGCTCGAGCTCGTTCGCGGCCAACCCTTCGGAGGCGTTATTTCGAGCCAGTTTTTCGAATGGGTTGCGAGCGAGCAACTCGACTTCACGGTCCAGGCGAAAGTAGTCGACGTTGCCCAACGGCTTGCAGAGTTGGCCACCGAAAAAGATGACTTCGAAACCGTACGGTGGGCAGTAGAAAAAGGCCTCCTGCTCGAACCGACGCGGGAGGAACTGTTCCGCCTCTGGATGCACGCGTTAGGGCGTGAAGGAAGAGCTGGCATGGTGGACGATGTCTACCGTCGCTTGAAGTTCGTCCTCCGCCAGAAGCTGAGCCCGCTCGCCGAACCTCGGGAGGAGACGCGGGCCGTTTGGCTCCACTACACTTCGCCAGAGGTCACGCGCACTTAGCGCAGGGATAGTGCCGCACAGTGCGAAGCCAGCGTGGAGATCGCACTCTGGTCGCGCCAAAACCCTCTGGTCGCGGCGCGTCACGGTTTTGTAGCACGTACCGCGCCCAACTTGCTCAATCGCGACCAGAGGGTTCCAGCGCACGGCCAAGTTGTTCAGTCGAACTCCCAACCACTCACGGTCCCCACCTCCTTCCCGTAACGGTTCGCGTGGGCGTTCGACGCGCGTGGCGCGTTGGATTTGTGGGCGCGTCAGGCGTGCGGGAGCACTTAGGGGTGGGGCTCAACCGCAGCGCTGGGGCCACGTACGGCCATTGTGCCTGGCATATGCGCTAGGTGGGCGTGACGTGCGCTAATTTCTTCATTGCAGTAGGTGCTTCACTGCAAAAAGTGCTTTATCAAGGTATTCCACGCCCGAAACCGCCGGAGTTTTATGAAGCACAACGGGGCAATCGACGAAAAACCCGAAAACCGCCAGAACCACCTTGGGGCTTGGCCGCTGCGGGCGCGCTCGGTTTGCTTGATCGCGGTGCTGGCGGCAGCAGTGGCCGCCCTCTACCTGACGGAGCTTTCCGGGCTGCGGCCTCCCGGGGGGGACCACCCGGCCGTCTGGCCGCTCGTCGTCCTCGGCACGTGGGCGGCAGCCACCTACAAGGTGCCGGTGAGGGACCGCAGGGCGAGCTTCTCGGTCAGCTTGACCGGCATCCCACTCCTGCTGGCGGTCCCCTTCCTGGCGCCGTGGGCGGCGCTGCTCGCGTTTTTCTGCGGGAGGCTCGCCGCTCAGCTCCAGGGGCGCAAGGCACTCGACAAAGCCGTAGTCAACTGCCTCGTGTCGGTGACGACGATGGGCATCGGGATCCTCTTTTACGACCATGCGCTCGGCCGCTCGTCCCCGGCGGACTGGCGCGGCTGGCTAGTCGCCTCGGCGACTGTCGCCATCGTCAGCGTCGCCGAGCTCGCGAGCGTCGTTGCAGCAGCGGCGGTCTTCAACTGGAGGTGGAGCCCGCCGCCACTTGGCCCGACCCTCGCTCACGCCGCTCTGGACGTTGTCATCAGCGCGGTCGGTGGTGTCACGGCCATCGTGTTGATGGTCGCCGGGACCTGGGACGTCACTTTGTTCGCCGTGCTCGTGGCCGTGGGCGACGCCGGATGGCGCCGGGCCGCTCGTGCAGCCCAACGCCACGCTGCCCTGCACCGGCTCTATGTCTTCACAGAGCAGCTGGCCATGTCGGAGGGGGGCGAACGGGAGCTCGTGACGGCCGTGCTCGAAGGAGCCCGCTCGTTGCTCTCGGCCAGCCGGGCGGTATTGGCCGTGCCGCTCGAGCAGCCTCTCGACCACCTGATGCTCAGGTGCTCGCTCGAGGGTGAGGGCGCCGCCAGGATCGAAGAGGCGGTCGAGCGCGACGACGTCGCCTCACGGGTCGCGTCCCGTGGCCCGTTCATCCTGAAGAGGACGGCGGCGGCGCGGGACGGCCAGGGTGAGGCTGCGTCGGGTTTTCGCGAAGCGGTCGCGGCGCCCCTGCGCCCGGGCGACCCGAGGACGGGTTACCTCCTGGTCGCCGACCGCCCGTTCACCCACGAGGGCTTCGGGCCGGCGGACATGCAGCTGCTCGGGATGGTCGCCGCCAGCGCCGTCGTGGCGCTCGGCAGGGGGGGACTGGTCGACAAGCTCCGGCACGAGGCGGCTCTCTACGAGTGGGAAGCCCACCACGACCGCCTCACGCGGCTGGCGAACCGCTGGCTTTTCATGGACAACCTCGAACGCGTCACCCGGGCGCAGGACTGGGCTTCGCGGGTCGCCGTCTACATCATCGACCTCGACGGGTTTAAGCAGGTGAACGTCACTTTGGGGCGCGAAAGCGGCGATGCCGTCCTGTGTGAAGTCGCCCGGCGGCTCGGACCGCTCGAAGACGACAGGACACTTGTTGCCCGCGTCGGAGGCGACCAGTTCGCCCTCCTCGTCGAAGACGCAGGCGGCGAGCAGGAGTGCCTTGCCGCCGCCGGAGCGCTGGTGGCCGCGATAGCAGCGCCGATGCAGGTGGAGGGGCTCGAGCTCGTAGTGCATGCGAGCGCCGGGGTTGCCCGCGCTGCCCCGGGTCGGGCAACTGCACCCGAGCTGCTCCGCCAGGCTGAGACGGCGGCGCTCGACGCCAAATCCCACGGGGGTGGCGCCCGCGCCTACGACGCGTCGAGCGAGCTGGCGGGGGCACGGCGCGTGACGCTGGCCGCAGAGCTTCGCAAGGCGGTCGAATCGGGGACCCTCGAGCTGCACTACCAGGCCGTTGCGCGGATGCCAACCGGAGCCGTCAGCGGCTTCGAGGCGCTTGCCCGCTGGACGCACGAAGAGCTCGGGACGGTACCGCCCGAACGGTTCATACCGGTTGCCGAAAAATCGGGCTTGATCGAACCGCTCACGTGGTGGGCGCTGGCAACGGCGCTGCGCGAAGTAAAGGTCTGGAGGCAGCTGGCCCCCGACCTTTCGGTGTCGGTCAACCTTTCCGCCTTCTCGCTCCTGAAGAGAGACCTTGCCAGGCACGTCGGCGAAGCGCTCTCGGTAGCAGGCCTCCCGCCTTCGGCGCTTCGCTTCGAGCTGACCGAGACCTCCATGATGGCGGAGCTGGGCAAGAAGGCGCTCGGCGAACTGCGCGAGCTAGGGGTGCCGCTGTCGATAGACGACTTCGGTACGGGCTATTCCTCTTTCAGCCGGCTGCGGTTGCTGCCCTTCGACGAGGTGAAGATCGACCGCAGCTTCGTGTCTCACATGTGCGAGGTAAGCGAGGACGAAGCGGTGGTGCGCTCCGTGATCGAGCTGGCCAGGGGGCTCGGCAAGGCCGCCATCGCGGAAGGCGTCGAGGACCGTACAACATTTGACCGGCTCGCAAGCCTCGGGTGCCATGCTGTCCAGGGCTATTACCTGGCGAGGCCGTTGCCGGCCGGCGAGTGCGAGGCGCTGCTGCGTTCCGCTCGCTCCTCACACGGTGGCAGGGTCCTTGTTGCGCCGATGGCGCCGATGGCACCGGGGGAGAGCCGTTGGGGGCCGAGGTCCGCCGGCTCAGCCGGCTGAGCCATGGCGGGGCGAGCGCCACGTGCCAAGCGGCCACGGGCCTCCAGGCGGACCGGCCGTGAGTTCGCCTTAGCCGCTCTGGCGGTGCCCATCCTGGCGACACTGCTCGGCGCCCCCGGTCCGGTGGTCCCGGTCCCGATGAGCAGCAAACCGGCAGGCGTCGCCGAAGGGCTTGCCGCCGAAGGGCTCGGGGCCGTCCAAGGGCCGGTGCTCGAGGTGGGCGATTCGCTCGGCGTCGACCTCGGCTGGGGGCTGGCGACGGCACTGGAAGGCACGGGCCACGCCTTCGTGGGCGCTGCGGTCGGGGACACCGGCCTCGCAGAGCCCGAGTACTACAACTGGCCGGCACACCTGGCGAGCGACCTCTCCTCTTACAGGCCCGGCCTCGTGGTCGTCTTCCTTGGAGCGAACGATGTGGAAAATCTCTACTCCGGGGGCCGCTTCGACCCGTTCGGGACGAAGCCCTGGGCGGCTGCATACGGACAGCGGGTCAGCGATGTGCTCCAAGAGGTCCGGCGGGCGGGGGCTAGGACGCTCTGGGTCGGGATGCCACCGATGGGCAACCCGTCGTTCTCTGGTGCAATGGGCGTCCTCAATGCCGTCTACCAGGCCCGGGTGGCACTCGAGCAGCCGGGCGCCACTTACTTCTCGTCCTGGGACGTGCTCGGCAACCAGGGGGTTTACGAGGCCGGCCCACCGGGCTTTGCCGGCAATGGAGTGGTTTGGAGGGCACCCGACGGCGTGCACATCACACAGGCGGGTGCGGACGTCCTCGCCGGGGCGCTCGTGCATTACCTGCGCGTGATCGGCTGGTTCGCCCCCCTCCAAGACGCAGTTAGCAAATAACGCCGATCGGGGATAAAGGAGGCCGCCTGCCAGCGGGCGCCCGAGCACCTGCCGGCAGGCAGCCTGTCCCTGTCCTGGAGCCCAGAGAGAGGGGGGTGGCTCCGGCGCAGCTCCTGGACGGGGCTGAGAAAGTTAGCCCTGCTGGCCCGCAAGCGGCGTGGCCCGAGTGGTCAAGAGGGGTGGCCAAGCCGAAGGGGAGGGTGAGGGGGTTGTACCGGCAGGGTTTCCTTTCTCGCCCTCAACTATTACCTAATGCCCTCAAGGCGGCCTGAGGGTTACCTAAGCTTCTCCTGAGATGGCTGTTGTGGAGGGCCGAGGCGACGGCGGGAGCCGGGCCCATGAGGGATGGGCGTTCCTCATGCGCGCGATGCGTGGCCACTGGCGCTCCCTGTGGACTTCTGTCTTTGCGGCTCTGGTCGCTTCGGCGGCGGTGGCGACCATCCCCCTCCTGCTCGGCGATGCGGTCAACGACGGGCTCCTCGGGCACAGATGGCGGACTTTCGCCATCTTTACCGCCGTCATCGCCGTCCTCGGCGTCGTGCAGGCGCTCGCTTCGGGTGCGAGGAGGTGGTGGAACGGGGTGACCTCGCGCCGGGTCGAGTCCGAGCTGAGGCGCGGGTTCCACGACCACTTGCTCTTCCTCGACGTCGCGTACCACTCGAACGTGAACCGCGGGCAGCTGTTGGCGCGCGTGACGAGCGACCTTTTCCAGATCCAAGCCGTCGTGGCCTCGGCCCCGTTCTGGGTGGGCAACGCGGCCCTCGCCACAGCGGTGGCGGTGATCATGCTGCTGGCGAGCCCCTTGCTCGCTGTCGCTGCCCTGGGCGCCCTGCCCCTGGTTGCCATTACCTCGCAACGCTTTTCCAAAAGGGTGCGCGAGGCGATCGCTGACCTGCAGCGCGAAAGAGGAGCCCTGGCGGGCGTCGTCGAAGAGACGATCAGCGGCATCCGCGCGGTAAAGGGGTTCGGGTCCGAACCGCTCATGGAGCAGCGCCTGGGCGGCTCAGCCGACGCCGTCCTTTCGGAGGCGATGAGAGTCGTGCGTACGCGTGCGCGTTACCTGCCGACCCTCAACACGGTGCCGATGCTCGAGCTGGCGGCAGTCAACTGGCTGGGAGGGTACCTCGTCCTCCAGCACCGCCTGAGCGTCGGCTTGCTGGTCGCCTTCAACGCCTACCTCGCCATCCTGACGGGGCCGCTCCAGTCGATAGGCGCCTACATAGTCATGGTCCAGCGGGCGGTCGTATCCAGCTACCGCCTGCTCACGATCATGTCGCGCGCCACCGCCGTGCCCGAGCCGGCCGTCGCGAGCCCTTTGCCAGCCGGCGCGGGGTCGGTCAGCTTTTCCCACGTCGGTTTCGCGTACCCGTCACCGAGGAAGGGGACCGCAGCCCGGCCGCCCGGGGATGCGCCGGCTCCCATGCGGCCCATCCTGGACGACCTCGACCTGTCGGTCGAAGGTGGCGAAGTAGTCGCCCTCGTCGGCGCTACCGGGTCGGGAAAGACGACCGTGCTCGCTCTGCTTGCCCGCCTCTACGACGCCACATCGGGGACGGTGAGCGTAGATGGCGTCGACGTACGCAAGCTCAGCCTCGCCGTGATCCGCCAAGCCGTCGCAGTGGTGTTCGAGGACAGCTTCCTCTTCAACGACACCATCGCGGCCAACCTCCGGGTGGGCCGCCCGGGCGCAACCCAGGCCGAGATGGACCGTGCGGTCGGGCTCGCTCAAGCCGACGAGTTCATCTCGCAACTGCCGCTCGGCTACGCGACGCCCGTCGGCGAACGCGGCCTCGCACTCTCGGGCGGCCAGCGCCAGCGGCTCGCACTAGCGAGGGCGCTGCTGGCAGATCCGCGCGTCCTGGTCCTCGACGACGCCACCTCGGCCGTGGACGCGCCCCGCGAGCTCCAGGTGGTGCGGGCGCTGGCCGAGGCTCGGGCGGGCAAGACGACGATCATCATTTCCCACCGTCCGGCAACGATCGCCGTTGCCGACCGGGTGCTCGTGCTCGACAACGGGCAAATCGTCGCCGAGGGGACTCACGAAGAGCTCGTCGAAAACAGCCCGCTGTACAACAGGATCCTCGGGCTCGACGCCGACGAGGCCTACGCAGGCGGGAACGACGGCCAAGCAGGCCAAGCAGCCGAAGCCCGCGGAGCAAGCGACGAAAGCGAAACAGGGGGAGCTGGCGACGCCGATGCTCTCAGCGGGCGGTCACGACGGTGAGCCGGCGCATCCGCCGGGTGCTGCGGCCTGCCCGGGCCGCCACCAACGCCGAGGGGGGCCCCGGTTTCCTCGGCCCGGTCGTGGCGTCGCTGCGCCCCTTCCGTCGCCGGATAGCCATCGCCGTGGTCGTCCTCGTGGCCGCGCTTGGGACGACTCTCGCCGGCCCCGCATTGGTCGGGTACGCGATAAACAACGGCCTCGTCCACCATCACTCGTACCGTGTCGTAGACATCGCGGGGGCGGCCTATGTCGCCGTCAGCATCGGCTATTTCGTGCTCACCCGGGTTCAAACTCTTCAGGTCTCCGGCATCGGGGAGGCTTACCTCAACGACCTCCGCAAGCGTGTCTTCAGCCACCTGCTGGCGCAACCGCTGTCGTTTTTCGAAACGGAAAGCTCGGGGCAGCTCCTGTCGAGGATGACGGCGGACATCGACGTCCTCGAAAGCCTTGTGCAGAGCGGGCTTTCGAGCTTTGTCACGAGTATCGGCCTTTTCATCGCGGTGATGATCGTCCTCGTGGTCATGTCGCCGCTCATGTGGGTCGTCGTTGTGATCTCGCTCGTGCCGGTCGTAGTTTCGGCGGCGCGCTACCGTGCCCGGTCGAGCAAGGCGTACGGCGCCGTCCGCGAGCAGATCGGCGATGCCCTGGCGGTGCTCGACGAAAGTCTTGCGGGTGTGCGCGTAGTGCAGGCTTTCCGGCTCGAGCAGGACACGATCGAGCGTTTCAGGGCGGTCAACAAGGTCCAGCTGGACGGCGAGCTGGCGACGGTGAGGCTGTCGTCGCGCTTTTTCCCGAAGATCGAATGGGCTGGCGTCACATCGTCGGTGGTCGTGCTGCTCGCCGGGGCGCTCCTCGTTTCGGCGCACTTGACGACGGTGGGGACGGTCGCGGCGTTTGTCTTGTACTTGGCCAATCTTTTCAATGCCATTACGAGCCTCTCGCAGCTGTTCGACCTGTTGCAGTCTTCGGGCGCCGCGCTTGCCACCGTTTACCGTCTCCTGGCGGTCGACCCTGCAATGGTCGACCCCGAGCGGCCGGCGCCGTTGCCCGAAAAGGGCGCGCTCGAGCTCGAGTCGATAGCTTTCGCCTATGCAAACCAGCAGGGCGAGGACGCGGAGTTCGACGAGCGGATGGTGCTCGAAGGCGTCGACCTCCGTATCGAAGCGGGCGAGCGCCTTGCACTTGTCGGGCCAACCGGTGGTGGCAAGTCGACGCTCGCAAAGATCGCCGGCCGGTTGTACGACCCGTTGTCCGGGACAGTCCGTTTCGGCGGCGTAGACCTTCGCAACGCCCTTTTGGCCCACATCCGCGAGCGCATCGTCGTGCTGCCCCAGGAGGGTTTCCTCTTCAGGGGGACGGTGCTCGAAAATGTTGCCCTCGGGCGGCCCGGTGCGACTCTGGAAGAGGCAAGGGCCGCCGTCGCCCAGCTCGGGCTGGACGACTGGGTGGCAGGCCTGCCCGACGGGGAGGCAACAGACGTCGGGGAGAGAGGCTCCCGCCTGTCGGCGGGGGAGCGCCAGCTGGTAAGCCTCGCACGTGCTGCCCTCAGCTCCCCGGCAGTCCTCATTCTCGACGAGGCGACATCGAGCATCGACCCGGGGACCGAGCGCCAGGCCGAAGCAGCTCTCGCAAAGCTCGCCGCCGGCCGCACCGTCATCGTGGTCGCTCACAGGTTGACTGCCGCCGAGCGGGCGGACAGGGTGGCCGTGATGCACGAGGGTTCCTTGGCCGAGCTCGGCAGCCACGAGGAACTTTTGGAGGCCGACGGCCACTACGCCCGTCTGTTCTCGGCGTGGAGCGGCGAAGAACTGGCCAACTGAAGTACTGGCGCGCCGGGCACGGCGCGATGACGCCGTGCCCCGATGAGATCACCGTGGTCGGCTCGTCCACCAGAAGATGGCTCCTCCCCAGCTCTGGGCGCGGGCGACCGTCGCCGGCGGCGATGGGGAGGTCCTCTACAGCTGCGAGTTGTTGGGCGAGGGCGTCCCGGGCGTGGGCGCGCTCGACGAGATCGGCCGTTTGGCCCTGGCAGCCCGGCGTGCGGGCGCGGTGCTCAGGCTGACAGAAGTGGTCCCCCAACTGGTGGAGCTGTTGGAGCTCTCCGCTCTACCCGTCGAGGTGGAGCGGTAGCCCGAAGGCGGGGAAAAGGCGCTCGAGGTCAAGGAGAGCAAGGAAGAAGCTCATCTGGGCGATCTTGCCGCCCGAGATTTCGAGGATCTGCACGGCCCAGGGTTCGAACCCACCGGCAGGGCTCCGCTTGTACTGCCCGAACGCGGGGCAGCCGTTGGCCGAAGTCGGCAGCAGCCGGGAACCGCGGCAGGCGCTCGGTCCCGGTTCGAGCATGAACTTGCCGATGTTGGCTGCTCCTTGTACCCACATTGCGAAAGGCGGCATGGACTGCAACGCGTCGTCGTGGAGCAAAGTGACGAGCCGCTCGATGTCGTAGCTTTCGAAAGCGTCGACGTACCGTCGCAGGAGCGCGGGGTCGGGGTTGTCGAGGCTGGCCGGCGCGGGGGTGGGCGGGAGTTTTGAAAGGGTTGCACGGGCGCGCTGGAGCGAGCTGTTGACTGCCGCCACGGTCGTGCCCAAGAGGTCGGCGACCTCGGACGCTTGCCAGCGGAGGACTTCGCAAAGGATGAGCGCTGCGCGCTGGCGGGCGGGGAGGTGCTGGAGAGCGGTCACGAACGCGAGCCGGACTGTGTCGCGGTAGGCGGCCAGTTCGGCGGGGTCCGACGTGGCCGGCGCAACTCGCTGGTCGGGGACAGGGGTCACCCAGGTGGCCTCGGGAAGGAGCGGCCCGAGGAAGGACTCAGACGGTGGCGACGCCGGCCCCATCTCCATCGGGCGGGCGCGCCTTTGCACCTGGCGGTTCATGTCGATACAGACGTTGGTTGCGATGCGGTAGAGCCAGGAGCGGAGACTCGAGCGCCCCTCGAAGCTCTCCCGGTGGCGCCACGCCCGCAATATCGTCTCCTGTACAGCGTCCTCAGCCTCGAAGCCTGACCCGAGCATCCTGTAGCAGTAGCCAGTGAGCTCCCGGCGGAAAGGCTCCAGGTCCGAAGGTGATATTTGCTGAGCAACCGCCATAGGTCGTGATGCTAGCGAGCCGCGTTCGAGCAGGACCTGTCTCATCACCCGTTATGACGGCGCATCTGCGCCTAGCTCATCGCGGGTTCCCGGAGGAGGCGGAGGCGTCCACGGCGGCGAGGATGGCGTGCGCGAGTTGGCGGGCCGAGGCGGGCTCAAGCTCGACGGCCACCCTGGCAGCGGGGCCGCGCTCGGAGTTGAGGAAGTCGATGTTGACGGTGTGCTCGGCCGGGGCGTGCACGGGGTGGTCGAAATAGACGGTCGCGCTGAGGACTGGGAACCAACCTTCGGCGCCCTTGCCGCTGCTACCCGCAAGGAGGACTTTCTCTGTGTAGTAGGTGCACATGTCCGGCTCAGGCGAGGTAGCGGGAAAAAAACTCGCCGATCCTCTTGTAGCCATCGACGGCGGCTTCGACCCTGTACGAGGGACGGTCGACATCGAAGAAAGCGTGGGAGGCACCCGGGTAGGAATGGAACTCGAAGTTTTTGCCCTGAGCCGTGAGCTCCTTGGCGAGGACTGCAACCTCGTCTGGCCCGGGGAACTTGTCGTCTTCACCGAAAAGCCCGAGAAGTGGGCAGGACAAGTACTTGGCCCTGTCGAGCAGGGCGGGCATCTTGACCGGCAGCTGCGGCGGGGACCCGTACACGACCGCGCCGCCGTAGCAGTCGACTGCGGCGTCGAGCTGGAGCGAGGTGGCCGCAAGGAACGTCTGACGGCCGCCCGAACAGTGCCCGAGGCACGCCGCTTTCCCATTGCTCGAAGAGAGCGCCTTGATGTGTTTGACGGCCCCTTCGACATCGCCCACGAGGCGGTCGTCGGGTACCCCGCCGTTCGCCCGTGCCGTCGCCGCCGCGTCGTCCGGTGCGGCACCGGGGGCTTCGCGGTGGTAGAGGTTGGGCATCAAGGCGATGTAACCTTCGGCCGCGAAGCGCCTCGTAATTTCCTTCGTGCTGCGGTCGTAGCCGGGCATGTGGTGTATGACGACAACCCCGCCATAAGGCCCGCTTCCCAAAGGCTGAGCGAGATAGGCCTCAATTTCGTCGCCTCCATGCCCGCGAACCGTTATCGTCTCGGCTTTCATGTCGTGGGTCATGGGCTGAGGCTACTCGTACCTTGCCGGCAACTGTTGCCTGGGGCACCTCGCAAGAGGGCCTCCGTCCACCGAGCCGCGATTGCCCACCCTCATCGGCCGGCTCGAGGAAACCCGTGCCAGTTCACAGGATATGACGAGGCCCGAAGTCGGGCGCGCCGAACGGTCCGCTCTGCCCGGGCGCCGAGGTTGGCCGGCGACGCTAGGCGGCCGAGGGGCCAGGTACGTCGCCGTCGTCTCCCGAGGAGGACGCCGACCCGCTGGACTGGCTCTTCTGCGCGCCGGGTACCCATGCTTTGCGGTTGGCCTGAACCTGCGTGAGGTCCGTGACCCTTTCGGCCGTGATCGTCGAGCCATTTACCGTTGCCTGGACGGTGACCGTGTCACCCTTGGCAACCGAAAGGATGCCGTTGTAATCGGCGTCGACAACGGTGCCCGATCCCACCTCGTAGGTCTGGGTGAAGCCGTCTGCGCTCTCAACGGTGATCGAGCTGGAGGTGACAGTTTGAGCGGTCCCGTTTTGGGTGTCGATCGTCTCGTACCCGCCGCTCGGGTTTTTGACCGTGTAGGAGGCGTGGACCACGCCACCCTGCCCCAAGCCGCCGAAGGCCCCGAAGATGCCAGGCCCCGCTGCGGCCGGTCCGGGCCCACCCGCTCGGAAGCCGCCAGCGCCGAACCCGCCGAAGTTGCCCGGGCCGGGCGAGAAGAAGCGGGGCCGTTGCTTGGGCACCGTGGTGGTCGCGCCCGGGTCAGTCGTCGTGGTCGCCGATGGAGCGGTCGTAGTGGTGGTCGCCGCCGCCGTCGTCGTAGTGGTGGCGTCCGAGCTCGTCGATGCAAGAGAGGCACTGGGCGCGCCGGACGAGGCTACGAGCACCACGGCCACACCACTGCCGGCGCCGAGCACTAATACCAGGCCAGCGGCAGTCTTGGTGAGCCTGGACCGCGGGAGGCGGCGCCGCTTGGGCGCCTTGGGGGAAGTGTCACCAGGGGCGGCGGGGGGGGCTGGAGTAAACGGGTAAAGGTTTGCGTCCTCGCTGTCGGTGCCCATTTTTGGTCGTCTCCTTGGCCGGTGCTCCATTGGCGGCCGAAGCCCCGGTTGAAGCGATTATCGTTCCCGGAGATGAACATAGGGTAAGTAACGGGTAAGTTCTCTTTAGCCGCCAGCTGTGCGTACCTCCGGTCCGGCTTTCGACAGCGGCGGCCGGTTCTAACCAGCCCGGCGGCAGTGCGAGGCGCCGGGGGTCAAAACGCCCGGATGACGAGCCCGGTGCGCGGCTTTGGCCAAAAAAAGGTTGTTTTTGGCGGCATACGGTCGCCTCCCTGAGCGGTCGCTGCGATCTGTGCGACGGTCGCCGGCCTGCAAAGCACTGCGGCGTCGGCCTGCCCCGACTCGACCGACCTGAGGGCCGCAAGGAAGTCGTGCTCGTACTCCAGGTGGTGAGCCGGCAGCGTAGAGAGAGCCCCGTCCACACGGCGCGAGTCGAGCCCGGCAGAGGCCGCACTGCTGCCCGGCCGGGGCCGGGCCACCCACGCCCCTTCGCGGGTCACGATGCCCGCTCCTGCCTTCGAGGTCATTTCCGTCAATAGCCCCGCACTTCCGGCGGTTGCAGCCAGTAGCTCGAAATCGCCGAACGCCGCGCGCACGTCGGTCCCCGGGGGGAGCGAGGAAACCACCCGGTGGATTGCCTGGACCTGGAGGTGTTCCTCGGACAGCTCTACGACGAGGGCCAACAGGGCGTTCGGGCCAGGCTCCCCGTCCCCGTCCCCGGCCTCGGCGCCGGGCCTGTCCCCGCGGCCGTTGCTGCCCGGCTTTTCACCGCTTTCGCCGCCCGTGCCCTGCTCGGCCTGGTAGGCGAGGGCCGTTTCATAACGGTGGTGGCCGTCCGCCACGAGGACGGGCGCGGCACCCACGAGCGCCGCCACCCGGGAATGAGCCGCAATATCCGTTATCGGCCAAATCTCGTGGACGTTGCCGTCGTCGTCAGTAGCGGTCGCGGTCAGCATCGCGGGGGCCGGGCCGTCTTCGCCGCCGGCTCTGCCGACGCTCGGCGCCCCGTCCGGAGGGAGAAGAGCCGAGGTGAGACCGGGCTGGGTGCATAGGCACCAAATGGGTGAGATGTTGGCCCTGGTCGCCCGGATCAAGCGGAGCCGGTCGCTCTTGGCCTTGGGGGTCGTCTGCTCGTGTGGGAGGATCCCCCGCCCGGGCGGCTCGAGCACGAGAGCGCCGATCACCCCGGTTGTCTGGCGGGTTGTGCCGGCCGGCGACTTGTAGGTCATGCGGTAGCCGTAAAGCGCAGGCAAGGGCTCGCGTACGAGAGCCCCGGTGTGCTCCCACTCCGAAAGCGTGGCGGCTGCTCCTTCGTAGTCGCCTGCCGGCAGCTCGAGGCGTACGACGTTGTGGGGGCTGCGCGCCAGGAGCCCCAAGCGCTGTTGCTCGCTGATCACGTCATAAGGGGGGCAGACGAAGTCGTCGAGTTGCCCGACGACCGAAGGCTGCGGGCGGAGGCCATGGAAGGGGAGGAGCTGTGGCATGGGCACCTGACTATAGGGCGGTCGCCGGGTGACGGTGACTACCAGCGCTGAGCCGCGGCAACCGCGAGAGGCACACCCGGGGCATCCCGGGGACGGCCCGGTGGCAGCCAGTGCCAACGGGCTCCCGTTACGCCGGGCGGTACCGTGGTCACGTGGAGTTGACGGGCTTTCGGCAGCCTTCGCCAGAGGATCCTGAGCGCAACGGGGACGGCGACCAGTCGCGGCCTTCGTGGCCGTCTGGCGGACGGGCTCCTGCCGGGCCCGTCCCGGGACCGCAGGGCCAGGCTCCGGCGTTGGGCGCCGGGCCTGCACCTGGCGCGGCTGGCCAGGCGCCCGGCTACTGGTGGCCTGAGACCACCGGGCCCATCGCTCCCGACGCCTACTACCGTGCCGGCCAGGGTGTCGCCGGGCAGGGCGGTGTGGCAAAGCGCACCGGGCAAGGCGCGCCCGGCGCGCCTCGGGGTAACTCCGCCGGCGGGGCGCAGCCAAGCGTCCTGCGGAGGATCTGGCAGCGCATCGCTGCTGCCATCGCGGCAGTCGGGGCGTTCCTCGCGAAGTTTGGCGCGCTGCTCCTCAAGCTCAAGTACCTGAGCCTTGTGCTTTCCATGTTCGTCTCGGTGCTCGCTTACACGTTGTTGTGGGGCTGGTCCTTTGCAGTCGGTTTCGTCCTGTTGATGTTCGTGCACGAAATGGGCCACGTCATCGAGCTGCGACGCCAGGGGATCAGGGCGTCATTGCCCATGTTCATCCCCTTCCTCGGGGCATTTGTCAACATGCGCGAAATGCCCCGGAGCGCTTACCAGGAAGCGCTGTCCGGGCTGGCCGGCCCCTACTTCGGGACGGCAGCGTCGGCGGTCGTCGGGTTTTGGGGCCACGCCATCGGGTCCAATTTCCTCTTGCAACTTGCCGCAGTCGGCTTCCTGCTCAACCTCTTCAACCTGTTGCCGATGCTGCCCCTCGACGGTGGGCGGGCTGTGGCAGCCCTACACCCGGCCATCTGGTTCATCGGCCTCGTCGGCTTGCTCGTGTTCGCGATCTTTTTCCAGGCGCCCGTAGTGCTGCTCGTCCTCGTGCTCGGGGGCTTCGAACTCTGGCGGCGCTGGACGAGGCGCAACAGCCCGGCCTCGGTCGCTTACCACTCGCTGAGCGCCCAGCAGCGCCTGACCGTCGGCGGGCTGTACATCCTCGTGATCGTCGTCGCGCTGGCGGGCTTCCAGATCGCTTACGTCTCCCGCAGCCTGTAAGCCGCCCCGTTGGCCTTTTCGTCACAGGTACGAAATTGACCTGGGCCCTCGACCTCGACGGGGTTGTCTGGTTGGCGGGCGAGGGGGTGCCCGGGTCGAGCGAGGCAGTGACGTTGCTACGTGACGCGGGCGAACGGGTCGTGTTCCTGACCAACAACTCGGGGCCCAGCCTCGCCGCCTACGTCGCAGCGCTCGGCGCTGTCGGCATCGGGTGCGACCCGGCAGACGTGGTCACATCTGCGCAGGCGGCTGCATCGCTTGTCGCGCCGGGTGAGACGGTCGCGGTCGTCGGGGACGAGGGGGTTCGCGAAGCCCTTGCCGCGCGCGGAGCAGTGGTCGTGCCCGCCGAGCAGGGCCCGGCCGTCGTGGTTGTCGGGCGCAAGATAGAGCTCGACTACAGGCAACTTTCCGCAGCGTGCAACGCAATAAGGGCCGGGGCGCGCTTTATCGCCACCAACACGGACGCCACGTTCCCTGTGGCTCACGACACCCTTCTCCCCGGTGCCGGCGCCCTGGTCGCTTTCATCGCCACAGCGTCGGGCCACCGGCCCGAGGTAGCGGGCAAGCCTCATCAAGCGATGGCACATCTCCTGAAGGCCCGTGCCGGCGAAGTCGGGGTCGTTGTCGGTGACAGGCCCGATACGGACGGCCTGTTCGCAAGGTTGACAGGGGCTCGTTTCGGGCTCGTGCTGTCGGGGGTGACAAGGGCAGCCGACCTTCCAGTGGAGCCGGCGCCCGACTGGATCGGCGACGACCTACTGGCCCTGGTGCACAAATGTCTCGGCCCAAGCGAGCCCGGGCGCGGGCCGCTTGGCAGTGAGACGCCATGAAGCGCACGTAGGATGTATCGTCTGTCAAACAGAGTGGCCCAAGTGGCCCGGATGAGCCTTGTGGAGGCGCAATGGCAACGGTGAACCTGGAGAAGGTCACGAAGATCTACCCCAACGGCTTTCCTGCGGTGAAGGATCTAGACCTCAATGTCGCCGAGGGGGAGCTGATGGTCCTCGTCGGCCCATCTGGTTCTGGCAAGTCGACTGCTCTGCGAATGGTGGCGGGCCTCGAGGAGATCAGTTCCGGAACGCTTTTGATGGGGGGGAAGGTCGTCAACGACCTGCCGCCGAAGGACCGCAACGTCGCCATGGTCTTCCAGAGCTACGCCCTTTACCCCCACATGACCGTCGGGGAAAACATCGGCTTCTCCCTCAAGCTGCGCAAGGTGCCCAAGGCTCAGATCCAGGCAAAGGTCAAGGAGGCCGCCGACCTGCTCGGCCTCACCGATTACCTTGACCGCAAGCCCGGACAGCTTTCCGGTGGCCAGCGCCAGAGGGTTGCGATGGGCCGGGCCATCGTGCGCGAGCCATCCGTGTTCTTGATGGACGAGCCGCTGTCAAACCTCGACGCCAAGATGCGTGTCCAGATGAGGGCCGAGATTTCCCGCATCCAGCGGCGTGTCGGTGTCGCGACCTTCTATGTCACCCACGACCAGACCGAGGCCATGACGATGGGTGACAGGGTGGCCGTCCTCCACAAGGGCGAGCTCCAGCAGTGCGACACTCCCCAGACCCTGTACGAGCGCCCGGACAACATGTTCGTAGCAGCGTTCATCGGGTCCCCTGCCATGAACCTGTACGAAGCGATGCTTTCCCCGACAGGCGACGAGATAAAGGTCGGCCAGCAGCGCTTGACCCTCCCGGCTTCGTTGGTGCAGTCCCGCCCTGGCCTGGCGGCTTACCGTGACCGCAAGCTGATCGTGGGGGTCCGGCCCGAGCAGCTTTCCGATGCTGCCCTCGCCGGGACGGTGCCGCCCGGCACCACCCTCGAGGCAGACGTTGACCTCGTCGAGGCGCTCGGCAACGAGATCCAGGTCCACTTCCTGATCGATGCCACCACTGCCCGCTCGGCGGATACGGACCTTGCGACGGGCGCAGTCGAGGAGCTCGGCGAGGTCGCAGCCCTCCCGAGCATGAGCGGCGACAAGAGCGAGGGCGTTGCCCGCGTTTCGCCTCGCTCGGCCCTGCGGGCCGGGAGCCACGCCGTCTTCGCGGTCGAGACTGAGAGCCTCCACTTCTTCGACCCCGACCACGGCAAGGCGATCTGGAGCTGAGCTAGGGCTTTAGGGCCTGCTACCAGCGCCGGCTGAGCAGGCCCTCCGGGCATCTTCGTCGCGCAGGCAGGCTTGCTAACCCGCCAGGAGACCTGGCAGTTGGGCCATGCTCGTGAATATCGCGTCCGCCCCCGCGAGGTCTGCTGCGGGCGTGCGGGCGGCAAAGCCGAATACCGTCATCCCGGCGGCGCGGGCTGCCTGCACCCCGAGCTGAGCGTCCTCCACGACGACGCATTCGTGAGGTGCCGCGCCCATCGAACTGGCTGCCAGGAGGAACAGTTCGGGCGAGGGTTTCCCCTCTTTGACGTCCTCCGCCCCCCACCACCGGCCGGCGAAGCGGTCGGCGAGGCCCACCGTGCTCAGGCTGAAGAGCACGCGCTCCCGGCTGCCCGACGAGGCCAGGCAATAACGTGTGCCTTGCGAGCCGAGGAGGTCGAGGACCTCGGTGACGCCTTCGACCGGGCGCAGGTCCCGGGCCATGAGGGCGAAGAGGCGCCCGGTGTAGGACTCCTCGAAAGTGCTGGGTAGTACAAGCGAAAAACGATCGCGCACGATTTGCCGGTCCCGTGCGAGCGTCGCGCCCCTGAACAATTCGTCACATTGTGCGGGGGATAAGTGGCAGCCGGCCAGCGCAAGGGTCTCCGACATCGCCAGGCTCGCCAGAGGCTCGCTGTCGATGACCACGCCGTCGTTGTCGAAAATTACGAGCGCGAAACGGCACGGGGCGTCGGGCTGGGGCACCGCTGGAGGTTAGCCGCGGCCGGACATTTAGGGCGACCTTGCAGCGCCACGGGCGGGAGGCAAGATGGCCGCTCGAGCGCCCTCGGGGAGGCCATCGTTGCGCCGCGGCTCTACACTTCCCCTATGGCTACCGAGGACGACCTTCGACGTTGTGGCCAAGCGGCTACAACGCTTATTGGGATGACCGTGAACCGCGTCAAGGAGGTGGCTGGACAGGTCGCCGGTCCGTCGGAGAAGGCGAGGAGGCAGGCGAAAAAGCGCGCCGGCGCCTTGGTCGAAGAGGGCCGGCGTGCGGCGGCCGACGTGGTTGGGGTGCTGCGCAAAGAAGCCGGGAGCTTGTTGCACGAGCTCGAGCATTTGGAACGCAAGGTGCGTACCGGCGAAGGACAAAAGGGCGCGCGCGAGCACGAGCGAGGTGAAGCGCCCCGGCCCGGCCGGGCGACTATGGCGGCGAAGGACGGGCCATCTTCGCCTCGCAAAAGGGCAGTAGGCCGGGAGGCTCCAGCGGGCGGGACCGCCACCAAAGCGGCTCGGGCCGCTAAAGCCGTTCCATCGGGCAAAGCCGCTCCGGTGGCCAAGGCGCCGCGAGCCGGCGGCGCCACCACGTCCGGGACGGCGGGTGGGGCGGCGACAGCAAGCAAACGGCCGGCGGCCGCTCGAGCCACCAAGGTCGCGGCGGCGGGCAAGAAAGCTCCGGCTGGCAAAAAAGCTCCGGCTGGCAAGAAAGCTCCGGCTGGCAAAAAAGCCGCGGCCAAACAGGCCCCAGCCAAGCGGTCCGCGCCGGCCGGCAGTGCTCGCGGCGGCGCCCCCGGCACCCGAGCGGGACGAGCCTGAACTGGCCGCCAAGCGACGTTTGGACGTCGACCTCGTCGCTCGCGGGTTGGCGGGCAGCAGGTCAGAGGCCGGCGCGCTCATTGCAGCGGGCCGGGTGCTCGTTGGTGGGGCGGTAGCCGACAAAGCTTCGAGGCTCGTCAGCGCTTCGGAGGCTGTCGTGGTCGCGAGCCCGCCGGCCCGGTTTGCTAGCCGAGGTGGGGAAAAGATCGACGCAGCGCTCGAGCACTTCGCCGTCGACGCCACCGGGAAGACGGCGCTCGACGCGGGTGCGTCGACAGGGGGTTTCACCGACTGCCTGCTTCAGCGTGGAGCCGTCGGGGTTAGCGCCGTCGACGTCGGCTACGGCCAGCTGTTGCCGCGGCTGCGCCAGGACCCGCGCGTACGGGTTGTGGAGCGCGCCAACATCAGGCACCTCTCACCGACGGACTTCGGGGGCGAACGCTTCGACATCGTGGTCGCCGACCTTTCCTTTATTTCCCTGATGTTGGTGGCGGGCCCGCTCGTTTCGCTGGCCAAACCGCTCGCCGAGCTCCTCGTGCTCGTGAAGCCCCAGTTCGAGGCGGGCAGAGCGGTCGTGTCGAAGGGGAAGGGCGTCGTGCGGGACCCCCGGGTGTGGGCCGTGGCGCTCTGTGATGTCGCCGGGGCGTTCGAGGCGGCGGGCGCCAGCGTCGTAGGCGGGATGACGTCGCCTTTGCTCGGAGCTCAGGGGAACGTCGAGTTTTTCCTTTATATGCTGACAGGCCAGAAGCGGGCCGACGGCGGGGTGGCTCTCGACGAGCTGGCTTCGAGCGCGCTTTCCGGCGTGGGACCGGGCGGCCGGCCCTAATGGCGCACATAGGGTTGGCGCCCCACCCCGAACGGGCAGCTTCGGGGGAGGCTGCTAAAAAAACGGCTCAGTGGCTCGAAGAATCAGGCCATACGGCTGTCATCCTGCAAGAGCCCGGGCCGGGGGCAGGCGAAGCGGCCGAAACGAAGGACCTTGACCTCCTTGTGAGCATGGGTGGCGACGGGACGATGCTCAGGTCGGTCGGCCTTGTCGTCGGGAAGGGGGTGCCGGTGCTCGGGGTCAACTTCGGTGCCTTCGGTTACCTGGCGGCGGCCGAACCCGAAGGGCTCCGCCACGCGATCGAGCGTTTTTTGTCAGGCGACTACCACCTCGTTCGCCGGATGACCGTCGACGTGCTGGTCATCCCCGAGGACCGGGCCGCTCCTCGCTTCCGGGCGACCGGCCTCAACGACGTCGTGCTCGCAAGGCCGTCGGGCACTCATACGATCAGCACGAGCGTGACGATCTCGAGCGAACGCTTCCTCAGCTACGCGGCCGACTCGATGATCGTGTCGACGGCGACGGGGTCGACGGGCTACAACTTCTCTGCCAGAGGCCCGATAATTTCCCCCAAGTTGCGCTGCCTGGTCCTTACCCCTGTTTCGCCGCACATGCTTTTCGACCGCAGCATCGTGCTCGACAGCTCGGACACCGTGTCGCTGAGGGTGGAAGGCCGCAGCAATGCCGAACTGATCGTCGACGGCGTGCGCCTCGGCGAGCTCGAGGTCGGCGAGCAACTGGTCTGCAGCGCCGGCGCCAGCGACGCAGTGCTTGTTACCTTTGGGGACAGGAGCTTCGAGAGCGTCCTCAAGAGCAAGTTCCGCTTGGCCGACCGCTAGAACGCTTCGCCGCCCACCTCACCGCACTAGCGTCGGGTTGTGCTGAGCGAGTTGCGGGTCAGCCAACTGGGCGTGATCGAGGACCTGAGCCTCGTATTCGGCCCGGGGATGACGGCGCTCACCGGTGAAACAGGGGCGGGCAAAACCCTTCTGGTGGAGGCAGTCGAGCTGTTGGCGGGTGGCCGTGCGGACGCCATGCTCGTGCGGCCCGGAGCCGCTGAGGCCGCAGTCGAGGGCAGGTTTGTGCTGGCGGAGCGCGAAGTGGTCCTCTCCAGGGTCGTACCGGCCGATGGGAGGGCGAGGGCGTACATAGACGGCCGGATGGCAAGCGCCTCCTCGCTTTCCGAGGTGGGCCGCCAGCTGGTCGACCTGCACGGCCAGCACGCCCACCAGTCGCTGTTCGCCGGGCCGGCGCAGCGGGACGCTCTCGACGAGTTTTCCGGCGAGGCTCTCGGGCTGCGTGCGAAGCGTGACGGCGCCCGGCGGAGGGCGAACGAGCTCGGGGCAGTCCTCGCAGAGCTTGGAGGCGACGCCGGCGCGCATGAGCGGGAACGCCAGCTTCTCTCGTTCCAGGTAGACGAGGTGACCAGGGCAGAGCTGAAGGGGCCCGACGAGGACGAGCTGCTTGCCGGCGAGGAGGACTCCCTCGCACGGGCCGCCGCTCACCGGGCAGCGGGGCTGGGCGCCTACGAAGGACTGGCAGGTGAGTACGGCGCGCTCGACAGGCTCGGCGCCGTCGTCAGCTCGCTCAACGGCCACGGGCCGCTCGAGGGTTCGCTCCTCCGGCTGCGCGCCTTGCTCGAAGAGCTGTCGGACGGGGCCTCCGAGCTACGGGCCACCGCCGAATCGCTCGAAGAAGACCCGGCGCGCTTGGCGGAAGTGGTGGCAAGGCGTGGGCTGCTGAGCGACCTCAGGCGCAAGTACGGGCGTGAGAGCATCGGGGAGGGGCTGGAGGGTGTGCTCGAGTTCCTCGACGACGCCAGCCGCAGGCTGGCCGACCTCGAAGACCGCGAAGGTAACGTCGCCAAGTTGTCGCTGGAGCACGCTGCAGCCCTGTCGGACCTGCAGGCGGCGTCCGCCAAGCTGGGGGCGGCTCGGCGCCGAGCGGCGGCTCAGCTGGGCAAAGCCGTGGGCAAGGAGCTACGGGCGCTCGCGATGCCGCATGCCCGCTTCGAAGTGGTCGTGGGAACCGAACCTTCCGGTCAGCCTGCCGAGGAGGCCCCCGCAGGTGCGGCGAAAGCAGACGCAGCGACAACGGACGCGGCGATGAGAGCGGCTTCGGGCGAGCAGGTGACGTTCATGCTTTCCGCCAACCCCGGCGAGCCGTTGCTACCCCTCGCCAAGGTGGCCTCAGGAGGTGAGCTCGCCCGGGCGATGCTGGCGCTGCGCCTCGTGCTGCTCCGGGCGGGGGCGACGCACCGGCCCGGTGCTGGCGGGGACGGGGACGGCGCGGACGGGGACTGCGCGGACCGGGACGGCGTGGAGGGCGGTCATGCGGGGGCCTCGCCGGGCGGTAGTGGGGCCGGGCCTGCCACCCTCGTCTTCGACGAGGTGGACGCGGGAGTGGGCGGTGAAGCCGCCTTGGCGGTTGGCAGGGCGCTCGCGAACCTCGCCAGCCGGTACCAGGTGCTCGTGGTGACCCACCTCGCACAGGTGGCGGCCCACGCCGACGCACAGGTCGCC
>DATJMJ010000024.1:0-26130 GCA_035508795.1 Acidimicrobiales bacterium | reverse complement strand
GGTCAAACCTGGCCGCCCCGTTGCTTTCGGTGCATTTCGGCCACCAGACAGCGTGGTACTCCTGGCCTCCAGCGAGCGCGATGACGGCGTTCATCCCGACGGCGTTGGCGTGCAACTGCCCGCCGACCATCGCCAGGTCGTGGATGTACAAGGCTCCCGGTAGGAACTGCGACCGGACCGGCAAGAGCGGCCGTCCCCAAGCCGGGGACGTCGCGACATCGGCCCGCTCCAGCGCCCCGGTGACAGGCCGTAGCTCGAGGACCTGGTTGGGGTTCCTCGTGCTTGCTATATGTACGACTTCTGCCTCTCTGTCGACCGCCATGCCCGAAGGGTGCGGCAGGGGAAGGTACGAAACGGCGGGAGCCCCTCCCTCGACCGTCAAGCCCACTGCGAGGTGCTCGTACTCCCGGGTAACGAGCAGCGTGACGTCCAGCGCCTCGAGAACGTCCCACCAGCCCCCCGAAACCCGGTATGCAAGCAAGCCAGGGTCGAAGTTCGTCGCCCCAGGCCATTGCCCCACAACTTCCGCCGGCTCGCGCCACTCCGACCCACCTGCCCACCGTCCCGCTTGCGTCGAGCCTGCGCCACGCCGGCCCGCGGCGGCTCTAACCACGGGAGGACGCCCGGAAGTCGTCACGCCAGAGCTGGTAGGCGCCCCAGTACAAATGCACGGCCGACATGAGCCGCGTCGTCGAAGTACCGCCATGGCGGCGCGTCGAGACAATGGGTACTTCGAGCACGGGGTAATGTTGTCGATGGCACACGGCGCTGAACTCAGCATCTATAACGTCATCCCGCCGCCGTAACTGTAGTAGCTGCTCAAATGCCCTTGGAAATGCTTTCGGTGTGCCGTTGACATCGAAATGGGCAAACCCGAACAGGGCACGGCATTCGAGGTTGTACAGGAGCGAGCCAAGACGCCGGTAGGCGTTATCTCGAGTCTTCCTGCTGGCTTTAACGACAACATCAGGGTTGGCGAGGGCGAACAACAATACGGCCAACAAGTCGTCCGAGGATGTCCGAGCCGAGTTTGTGTAGCAGATCAGGTCCCCTCGCGAGGAGGAGATACCCTGCTGGATTGCTACGCCCCACCCCGGTTGGCTCCGTTCCACCCTTATGGATGGCCGCCTGCGCGCTGCCGCAAGGCACTGTTCGTAGGTCCCGTCATCGGGCCCATTTGCAACTACGACTATCTCGTAGGTCCTGTCGATCCCTGCCAGCGCATCGTCATAAGCCAACAGAGTTGCCACGATGTGGCCCGCCTGAGCGTAGGCCGGGACGACTACCGAGACTGAGTCGTAGCCCATCTAAGCGGGAGCGAGCCGGGCGACCGCCGCCTCGAAGAGGCCCGTCGCTGACTGACGGCACATGAGGCAAGCGTGAGTTACCGTAACTGTGATGACCCAGTTGCCCGACGGGACCGATGAGCCGGGAGCAACTGGCATGCCCGAGACGATAATCGTGCCCGAGGCGGGAACCCTGCTTTACACCCTGCTCATCTTCCTCACGACCAGTTGTAAGCCATGCGAGCCGTTCTGGGGCGTGACGCCTGTCTACTCGGGTGTCCGGGACCTGGTTGGCAACCTCGTGATAATCACGCCGAGCGCCGCGATGGAAGACGAGATGAAGGCCAGGGCGCTCGTGCCGAGCGGGGCGAAGCTCGTCATGAACTCGGGCATGTGGTTTGACTACGGCGTCAGCCAGGCGGGCACCGTCGTGCTCACGCGGAGCAGGCCGGGAGAGCCCCCAGCGTGGGAGGTCGCCGCCCAGGTGCTCGGCCAAGCTCGCCCCGAAGGCCCCTGGGCGCTCGTCGACCTCGTGCGGGGCTGGCTGGCCGGCGAAGGTGCCGGCACCGGCGCGGGCGAGGGCTTATCCCCCACCGCCGGGCCGCCGAGCGAGCCGGGTGAGCCCGGCGAAGGGGACAAGCCGGGCGAAGGGCCCCTAGCCAGCGGCCAGCGTCCAACGCCCAGGCCTCTAGACACTTGACATATGTATGTAGCGTCGTTATATGTTAATACTCATGACATTCCACTCAGCGGCGCTTTCCATCGACGCGTTGGCCTCGGAGGTCGACCTGCTCGACCCGGAGCTCCCGGTCGCCGTCGCGATGATCGACCTCGACGACTTCGACCCGCTCAACAAAGCCCATGGCCACGAGGCGGGCGATGCGGCACTGGCCGAGTTCGAACGGTGCCTGCGTGACGGCCTGCCGCCCGGCGGTATGGTCGCCCACGTACGGGGCGACGAGTTTGCCGCCGCCCTGCCCGATTGCTCCTGCGAGGAGGCCTTGCTCGTCCTGGAGAGGGCTCGCGCCGCCTACAGCTCGGGCCCTGCGGCACCCGGGGTCGGCCAGAGCCTCGGCGTCTCGATGGGCATTGCCGGCCGGCCGGCGCACGGCGCCACTGCCCAGGAGCTGTTCGAGGCGGCTGACGCCGGCCTCGTGCGGGCCAAGCACTCGGGTGGCAACCGGATCGCTATTCATATCGAGGAACGCATGGTCCTAAAGAGCAGCTACTACCCGCGGGCGGCGCTCCACCGGCTCGCCAAGGTCTCGCGCCGGTTGGGCCGGCCCGAGGCAAGCCTGCTCCGCGAGGCTCTCGACGAGTACCTTGCCCGCCACCAGGACGCCGTCAAATAGGCCTCAGGTAACTGGCTGCCTCTAAACGGGCGGCACGGGTCGGCGGTCCCGGCACCGACCGCGTGCAATACTGCTCTGGCCCTCGAGCACGGCGGCGTTGTGTGCTCGTGCGACCCCGACTTCGCCCGCTTCACGGGCGTCGCTTGGATGGGCCCGCTGGCCGCACGCTGAGCCGGGCCCCCGAGAGGGCCCCCAGGCGGCCCCCGGTGCTGTAGCGCTACCTCTTTTTCTGCGCGGCTTCCGCTCTTTTGGCGATGCCCTTGAGGAAGGCGGCCTGGCCCACGTGCTGCAGGTCGTCCGAAATGACGCTGACGAGGCGTACCCCGAGCGTGACCGGGGGGTTCCAGCGGCGGTCGACGATGCGGTCGAGGTCGTCGTCGCCCAGGCCCTCCACATACCTGACGGTCTCGGCGTGCACCGCCTCGAAATAGCCCGCGAGCTCCCCGGCGGTCGAGCGGACGAGCGCGACCTGGCGGGCGTCGTGGCCGTAGCCGGTGTCGGAGTCGTCGAGCTCCAGCCCGAACCTCTTGGCCCAGCCGTCCCTCGTCCAGACCTGCTCGGTCCCGGCCGCGGCGGCGACATGGTCGTCCTGGACCCTCGTCAGGTGCCAGACGAGCCAAGTGGCCGTGTTGGCCCGGGCGTCGGCCCGGAAGTTGAGCTCGCTGTCGGTGACACCGTCGAGGACGGCCTGGACATCGCCTCTCACCCGCTCGAACCCGTCCAAGAGGATCTCGCTAGCACGCACCGCTCATCCTTCCCGTCCTTCCCGCTCGCCGCTACCGGCGAGCCGTTGGCACCGTCGTCGTGACAACTACCTGTTCTACCTGGCCGGGCGGCCGTCCCGTGAGACACCGGCCGGACATTTGGGCAGTGGGGACAGCTACCCATCTGGAGAAGTTCGGTAGCGGCGGGGACATCTGAGAAGATCTGAGCCATGTCCGACGAGTGGTTCATCCAACCCAACGGGCCGCTGGTGGGCGACGTCCGGGTCTACGGTTCGAAGAACGCCGTCACCAAGCACATGGTGGCGGCGGTCCTCGGGCGTGGGCCGAGCACGATCTCCAACGTGCCCGAAGTAGGCGACGTGCAGATCACGGCCGACATCTTGAGGGCGATCGGGGCGGGCGTCGAGCAGTCGGACGGCACCCTCGTGATCCACCCGCCCGAAGCTGCCAAGCCCCAGGTGCCGCTCTCGTTCAGCGGGCTCAACCGCATCCCGGTCCTGTTGCTCGGGCCCCTCCTGCACCTTACGGGCGAAGCGTTCGTGCCGCTCGTGGGCGGTGACCGCATCGGCGGCAGGCCGGTCGACTTCCACGTGAGCACGCTCGAGGCTCTCGGCGCCGAAGTCGAGGTGACCGAAGAAGGCATCAGCGCGAGGTGCAACCGCTTGACCGGGACGATCATCGAGCTCCCCTACCCGAGCGTGGGCGCCACCGAGTCAGCCCTCCTTTCGGCTGCCCTGGCCGAGGGCAAGACCGTGATCCGTAACGCCGCCAACGAGCCCGAAGTGCTCGAACTGGCCCTTTTCCTTCAGCGGATGGGGGCTCGTATCGAGCTCTCCCCCGACCGCAAGGTAGTCATCGAAGGGGTCCCCGAGCTCCGGGGCGCCCAGACGCGGCTCCAAGGTGACCGCAACGAGGCCTTCTCCTACCTGGTCGCCGGCCTCATCACCGGCGGTGCCGTCCGGGTGATCGGCTGCGGGCAGGACCGCCTCGTCACGGCGATCACCACGTTGCTGCGGATGGGTGCCAAGGTCAACATCGACGAGTACGGCATCGCCGCCTTCGCCCCGGACGGCCTCTACGCCGCCGCTGTGTCGACCGACGTCCACCCCGGGTTCATGACGGATTGGCAGACCCCCCTGATGGTGCTGTTCACCCAGGCCGAGGGGATGTCGGTCCTGCACGAAACCGTGTACGAGGACCGCTTTGTCTACGTGCCGGCGCTCAAGGCGATGGGCGGCGAGATCGGCCTGTTCGCAACGTGCCTCGGGGGCCCCGCCTGCCGGTTCCACGACAAGAGCTACCTCCACTCCGCCGTCGTGCGGGGCCCGTCCAAGCTTCAGGGAACGGAGGTCGACGTGCCTGACGTGCGGGCAGGTTTTTCGAGCGTGATAGCGGCGGCGGCTGCGACGGGGTCGACAGTCATCCACGGCGTGCGCCACCTCGAACGCGGCTACCACCGCCCCGCCGAGCAGCTACGTTCGCTCGGCCTCCTGCTAGACGAACACTGAGGCCCTAGCCTCCCGGCGGCCTGGGGGCTCCATGCCCCACTTGCCCGGGTGCCAGACGTGATCGGGGTGGCCGGGGTGCCGGACGTGGCCCGGGTGCCGGACGTGACCCGGGTGGCCGACGTGGGCGGGGTGCCAGACGTGACCGGGGTGGCCGACCGTGCCCGGGGAGCGCTGCCAGGGTGCGGCCTTGTGCGCTCAGCGGCCCTCCCTGTGCGCCGTCCGCTACCAGTGCTCGACGAACGGCTGCCGCACCTGCGTTCGCAGAACCTCAAGCCCTCGTTACTAAAAATTGCCTGAGCGCACGCATGCCCTGCTCACACACCCGCGAACCGCACGATGAAACGTTGCTGAAACCTGGCTGTAACTTGACGAAACCTGGCTGTAACTCGGCGGAAATTTTCGGGCTCAGCTGAAACGGCGCCTGAAATGACGAAGGACCGGCGGGGGGACGCCGGTCCTTCCGTCCTCGCTCAAGGGGCGGGAAGGGGGGGAACCTGCCCCGAGCTAAGTCACCGTTGGCAGGGAGAGCCTTAGGGACTGCGTTCACTGTACACCAAGGTTTCGCTTCTCGCCATACTTATGTGTGAAGTACGACATTTTCGTTACAGATGCAGGCCTACAAGGACTGGCTCTGGGTGGAGGACAAGGCCGAAGCGGGCCAGCACCGCGTCCCGCACCTCGCGTGCGAGCGCGATCACGTCGGCCGAAGTAGCGCCGTCGAGCGCGACGATCGCGAGGGCATGCTTGGCCGATATCGCCGCATTGCCTTTCCTGTAACCGCGACGAAAACCGGCATGCTCGACGAGCCATGCTGCCGGCACGCGTATCCCTTGTGCGCCCGGGAAGCTCGGGACCTCTGGCGCAACCTCGCGCAGGCGTCCTAACTCCGCCTCGTCAAGCACGGGGTTGGTAAAAAAAGACCCTGCGCTGCGGGTGCTTTGACCTGCCTGCGAGGCGGCAGTGCCCAGCATGTCCTTATCGCGCCGGATCGCCAGTACTGCGTCAGCCGTCTCCTGCAAACCTGCCCGCTCGCCAAGCCGTCGGCCCAGGTAGCCGGCGACTTCGGGGTAACGCAGTGGTTGAGACAACCGGGATCCCTCAAGACGGAACGTGACTTTTGTTACCACGTACCGTTCGTTGTACCTAAAGAGGCTCGTGCGGTAAGCAAAATTACATTCCGGAGGGAGCATTGCACGGGACCTTCGGAGCGTGCGGTCCCACACGTGCACCCGTTGGACCGTCTGGCCGACATCCTGGCCGTAGGCGCCTACGTTTTGCACTGGTGTCGCGCCCACAAGGCCCGGGATCCCCGACAGGCCCTCGATGCCCGACAGTCCCTCGGAGACGCAACTTGCGACAAAATCTGCCCACTTTTCGCCAGCGCCGACCTCGACGACGACGCTGTCACCCTTGGCGGCGCCCTCGAGGCGCCTGCCCATGATCCCGACCCGCACGACTACACCTTCGAAGCCCTCGTCCGCTATCAAGACGTTGCTGCCCTCGCCGAGGATGAGCACCCGTGTGCCCTCGTGCTCGCACCGGGCGAGTACCTGGGCGAGCTCTTCGACGCTCTCCACCTCGACGAGGCTGGTCGCCGGGCCCCCCAGGCGAAAGGTTGTCCACTCCGAGAGCTGAGCGGGGCTGTGGACCTTCGGCCCGCTTCGCTCCCCTTTGGTGGCACGGGTGGTGGCGGCGGCGGTGGTGCCGGGCGTGGCGGTGGCCTGGGTGGCGGTCGCGGCGGCTGGGGTAGCGGTGGCCGGGGTGGCGGTCGCGGTGTCGGGCGTGGTGGTGGCGGGGGTAGCGGTGACGGGGGTGGCGGGGGTAGCGGTGGGATCTTGGCCGGCTGTGACGATAGGGGCGGCGTGGAGGTCGTCACCGGGGCCAGGGTCGTGCATGTCCTTCAGGTTCGCGCATCCGCCAGGTCGCGCGGCCGGACCACTTAGGACGGCCGGCGTCCTGAAACGAGGGGTAAGCTGCACCAACGCTTGGCAACGGCTGCTGCCGTGCGCATTGCTTCGCAAATGTGCCAGTGCGCCCGTCTGCAGGCGCCAGTGCGTGCCAGAGCGTGCCGGGGTACCCGAGAGCGCCGGGCGTGCCACGGCGTGTGTCCACGAGTGCGAATGAGGTAAGCGCCCCAGGGAGGCACGGTGCAGCACCTCGAACAGGAGGCAAAGCTGGCGGTCGGCCCCGGCTGGACGTTGCCCGACCTTTCGGGCGTCCTGCCAGGGGCGCAGGTCGTACCTTTGCCGCCGCTGCACCTCGAGGCCACCTACTACGACACCGCCGGCCTTCGCCTCTTGAAGCGCCACGTGACGTTCCGCTACCGCTGGGAGCACGAGGGCGCGAGCCGGCGCGGCGGGCAGCCGAGCGTGACCGGGACCTGGACGGTGAAGCTGCCGTCGAGTGTCGAGAACGCCGTGCTCTCGAGGACAGAAGTCACGTGGGACGTTCCCGCGCAACGGACGGGCGACCGTTCGGCCCGTCCGGCCGACTCGGCCCGTTCCGGTGGCCCGGCTCGCACCCCGGCGAGGCGCACTTCACCGGCCGCCAAGGCCAGGGGCACGATGTCCAGAGGTGTGGTTAAAGGGAACGGGAGCGGAGGACGTTCGGCCCGGGGCACGGCTGGGCACGGGGCCCGGGCGGCGGCTCCCCAGCCCCTGAAGGCTGCCGCCGACCTGCTTTCTGCCCTTGCGCTCGGCGAACAGCTGCGGCCAGTGGCGCACATCACGACCCAAAGGCAACGCTCTCAACTGCGCACTTCCGACGGGCGGCCGCTCGCCGAGGTGGCCTACGACACCGTGACCGGGACCGTCCTTACGGCTCGTACCGCGGACCTAGCGGCTACTGCGGCTACTGCGGCTTCTGCGGCGCGCCCGGCCGGGCGCCCGGCCGGGGCAGCCCGGACGGCCCGGGCAGCAGGCCCTGGACGCTGGCGTGCGAGCGACCCGCCTGTCTCTTTCACCGAGGTCGAGGTCGAGCTGGCGGAAGGCTCGTCCCTCGAGGTACTCGATGCGATAACGGCCAGGCTCATCGACGCGGGCGCTTGTCCTTCCGGATCGAAGAGCAAATTGATGGCGGTTTTGCAGGCTTACGATCTGCCGCAGCTCGCCGACATGAGACAAGGCGCCCGTGCTGCGAACAGGCCCGCCGGACGGCAACGCCCGCAGCGCAACAGGGGCGACAGGCGTAGCCCGACGATGTCGGCCTTGATCGCACAGCAGGCGCGGTCCTGCATCGAGGTCCTCCTCGACCACGACCTCCCGATCAAGCTCGAGGACCCCGAGCCTGAGCACGTCCACCGCAGCCGGGTCGCAACCCGCCGTCTCCGTTCGCTGATGCGAGCCATCGGGCCGCTGATCACTGAAGGGGAAGGCGGTACGTTTCATGCCCTCCGTTCCGAGCTCGGCTGGCTCGGGGCCGCCCTCGGAGCAGCGCGCGATTCCGATGTCCGCATGAAGGAACTCGAGGACCAATGCGCTTCGTTGGGTGAGGGGGACGCATCGGGCGCAAAGTGGGTGCTCGCCGTCGCCTCGGAGGACGCTGCGATAGCGCACCGGCAACTCCTCGAAGCCATGGCGAGCGACCGCTACCTGGCCTGCCTGCGATCGCTCGAGGACCTCGGTCAGCGGGGGGTGGGCGAAGCGCCTGGATCGCTCGGGGCGGGCGACGGTGCGGCGGCCGGCGGTGTGGGCGGCCGTGGGGCGGCCGACGAAAGTGTGGGCGACAGTGCGGCGGCCGGCGGCCTCGGGCAACCCGCGGCGATCGGCATGCCGGCGCTCGGGCGGCAACAATGGCGTTCGGTCAACAAAGCCGTCAAGCGTTTTCGCACCGACTCGTCCGACGAGGCGCTCCACAAGGTTCGCATCCAAACCAAGCGTTTTCGCTATATCGCCGAAGCGGCCGTGCCGGTGCTGCCTTCCGCCGAGGACCGACGCGCCGCCACCGACACCGTAAAGGCAGCGACCAAGCTTCAGGACCTTCTCGGGGCTGCTCACGACGCCGCCCTCAACGAACAGTGGCTTCGCGACGTGCCGTCACGGCTTGGCGCAGCAGGAGGCATTTCTGGGAGGGACCGCCAGCGGGCTCTACTTGCAGCTGCCATCACTGTGGGTGAGCTTGTTGCCGCGGTGCGCACTGTTCAGCTAGAGCGACGCGCAGAATGGGACAAGGGCTGGGCCAGGTTGAACGACCCGAAAATGCTGCGCTGGGCTGTGGCCAGGCATTCTTAGCCATCTCTCAGCATTCGTTAAGTGCTTTCTAAGAGGACCTGCCCACTCTCCAGGCTGCCGACGAGCTTTTATGGCTTGCAGGAAACAGAGGCGGTCGAAAGGCCCGGCGGGGTGCGTAAGCGGACTGCCGAGGCTGAAGACTCGGGAGACAGCGATGGAGCGAAAGGTCCGCACCGTAAGGAAGCGACGGGTGCTCCTGGCTGCGGTCGTGCTGTCTTCCCTGTTGAGCGTTGCCGTCGTGCCGGCCCTGGCCGTTGCCAACGAGGCTCCGCCGGTAGGGGTGCAGGGCCCGCCGGCGACGACTGAGATCGTTGTCGGGAGCCAGCACCTCGGCACGATAAGCAAGTACCTCTTCGGCGCCAACCTTCTTTGGGCGGATGACGCCGAAGGCGCCTTCAACCCCGCGACCGGCAGCTTCGACCCCGCCTTCGTCTCGATGCTCAAGCGGCTCGATATCAGCATCCTGCGTTACCCGGGAGGGACGACCTCCGACAGTTTCCACTGGATGAGGGCGATCGGCCCGGACAAAGAACGCAAAGCCAACGAGCCTTATGGCATGCAAGCGGCCTCGCTTTCCAAGAGCTGTTGCGTACTGGACGGGCCAACGCCTTCGACCGTGGGCCCCGACGAGTTTGGCCGGCTCCTCGACCAGACCGGGGCCGCCGGCACGGTCACTGTCAACTTCGCCACAGGTTCGGCGCAGGAGGCCGCGGATTTTGTCGCTTACATGACCGCACCACCGAGCAAGCGCCCCTCGTCCAACCCCGCCGACGCGAGTTATTGGGCGGAGCTGCGCGCAAGGAACGGGCACCGGGCGCCCTACAACGTCCCTTACTGGGAAGTGGGCAACGAACAGTACTTCCCCGGCCAGTACGGCTGGCGGTCGGGCGAGTACGTCAGCATGGGCCCCCACTCGGTCCCCTGCCCGCCCGGGAAAACAGCCACCTGCCTTTACGCTTTTGGGGGAACCACCCAATTTTCGTACGAGGCGGTCGGGACGTACGCCGACGAGCGCCCGTCGGCTTCTTACTCCACCGGCGCGCCCGGCCAGGACTTCTACGTCTACTTCCCACCAATAGCCCCCGGTAGCACAACAGTTTTTGTCGAAGGCCGACAATGGTCGCGGGTAGCGGACCTCGGCACAGCAGGCCCCAAGGCCAGGGTTTACAAGCTGGACCCCGCTACGGGTGAGATCATCTTCGGGGACGGCCACCACGGTGCCATCCCGCCCAAAGGTGACCGCGTCACCGTCAGCTACGACTCGGGCCCGCATGGGGGCTTCGTCGAGTTTTACAAGGCGATGAAAGCGATGAACCCCCACATCTTGGTTTGCGAGAGCGAGGGCGCAAACTTGGCTTTCCTGGCCCTCATGGGCAAAAGGTCCCCGTACGATTGTGCCGTCTTGCACCAGTACGCACGGCCCGTTGACGTCGAGGCGCCGCTGCGCCAGTACGAAGAAGCCCTCATGGAGTACCCGGTAAAAGAGGGGCAGACGCTCGGGCAGCTCCAAAGCGCTTTGCATGAGTATTCGGGAAAGGACTTACCGGTCCTGCTGACCGAGTACGGCCAATTGGTGGCGCCGGTCCCGGCAGCGGACCCTCAGTTCAACTTGAGCTTGGACGAAGGCCTTTTGATCGGGGCGCAATTGGCCGAGTGGATTGCCCACGGTATCCCGGTCGCCGAGAAATACCTAGTTGACTCTGCCCCCTTTACGACGGCAGGCCCTGGCAGCCGGAGCGGAGAACGCATCGACACGGCGGTCAGCGTAAATAAGCTCGGCCCCGACGCGCTCCGCGAGGTCGACAGGTCCTTTGTCAGGACAGGCCTTAGTGTCAATAGCGCGATAATCGCTCACCAAGGCGGAGACTTTGTCGTCGAACCGAGCGGGCAGGTGCTCGGGCTCATGTCCCGCCTGGGAGGCTCCGAACTCGTCCCGGTCGCGGTTTCCGGCGCACCGGCGCTCGGCCCGGGCGAACCGGCGCTTTGGCTCGCCGCAGGCGTCTCCAGGACCGGCCACCTCTACATTGCGGCCGTGAACGCCGACCCCGGTTCCTCCGTGCGCGCTCAAATCCTCCTGCAAGGATGGCGCCATGCCAGGTGGCTCACGGATTACACGCTCGACGGGGCGAGCCCCACCTCGCTCAATACCACCTCCGACCCCGACGCCGTCGCCACGAGCTGGTTTACACGCCAGGTGGGGGCGGGCAACTTCGACTACACCTTCCCGGCGCACTCGCTCAGCTTGCTCCAATTATCGGTGAGCCCGCAGCCCTACCACGTAACGAGTGCCTCGGAGGGCCACCGCTCCTCGGGTTCGGCGCCCCGGGTGCGCTGGGCGGGTCACTAGCAGGCCCGTCCCAGACCGGAGGGCCGGCGGGCCAGCGGGCTGGCGGGCTGGCGGGCTGGCGGGCTGGCGTGGCGTTGGTCCCCTTGGGGGCCCGAGCTCCCAACCGCTCTCGTCAGGCTCCTCGCGGCCGAAACTGGCCGGGTACAGGCCACACTTTTCCCGCACTCTGGTCGCGACCGAGCAAGCTGGTCGCGCTTCGAGTAGGAAAATCGTGACGAACCGCAACCGCGATGCCCAAGCGCGACCAGAGTTTCACGGGTAGAGGGTCATGCGACGATTGCCCACGCCGCCAGCGCACGCCCGCACGCCCCCGCCGGGCCGCGCCACGCCGCGCTCAGTGCGCCGACGCCTGGCTGCTCGCACGCTCGTTGAACATACGCTCGATTTCGCCGACGCTTTTGCGCAGGTCCTTCCCCTCGACCCACGATTCCCCCGCCTGTTCCATACTTCGCAGCAACACAGGGTCGGTGCGCAGGCGCCGGATTTGCGTGACGAGGGCCGGGACGTCGCGAGCCTCGACGGCGAGGTTGCGTTTCACCATCTGAGTTGTCGAAGCCGTGCCGTGACCCGCGAGAGGTGCGAAGGCGACGACGGGACGCGGAGTCCGCAACGCCTCGAGGACTGTTACGCCTGCCCCGTTGGTAGTCACCACGTTTGCAGCCGCCATCAGCTCGGGCATCGTCGACACGTACCCGTAGACGGTCAAGCGCCCAGGGTGCTCCCTCGCCAATGTGCGCATCTCCGCTTCGAGGCTCGTGTTTTTGCCGCAAACAGCAACGACGTGCACGGGAGGTTCGAGCCTGACAAGCGCGCCGACCCCGGGAGCGATCCCACCCAGTCCCCAGGCGCCGCCGGTCATCAAGACAACGAAGTCTTCTGCAGGCAGGCCCAGTGAAGCACGCGCCTCCGCCCGGGAAATTTCCCCGAAACCGCGCTTGACCGGCGGGGCCCCGAGACGCGCTGAGCGCTCGAAACTGGGGAGCATGGCGTGCTCACCAGCCCCTTCGTACATGACAAAGTGGAGGTCGATCCCGTCGTATACCCAAAGTGGGTGGACGTGGAAGGCGGGAATGTAGGTAGCTGATGGAGCCGAGAACCCCTTGGTCCGTCGCAGCCAGTCCAGGGCGGCCGAGCCGAACGGGTAAGTCGAAATGACAAGGTCCGGGTGCTGGCCCGTCAGGGCCTTGCCGAGCCTTCGCCCGAAGAACGCGCCGACACTCGCCCGGGCCATCGCCGCGAACCTCTCCGAGCGCGACAAGAGGTCGTAAAAGGCCGCATAGGTCCAGGGCGCCGCCGAGAGCTGGAAGTTGTACGCCCTACGAGCCGCCCTTGCGAAGCGGGCGCCCCCGAGCTCCATCGTGTCAAGCCTTTCGACCTGGCAGTTGGGCCAACATTCCTCGATGGCCTCGGTGAGGGCGGCAGCCGCCGCATTGTGCCCCTCGCCCATTTCTGCCGAGATGATCAGGACGCGCGCTGGGAGGTTATGGTCTAACAAGAGAGAGCTCGCCCAGTGGACACAGGTGGCAACGACGTAAGCCTTCTCCCTTTCTTCGGCCAAGGCCCGCCCCTAGCTCATGTTGGTCCTCGGTAGCCTACTCGCCCTCCTTTCCGGCATGTTCAATGCCACCGCCGCCGCGCTCGAAAAGCGCGAGGGCCTACTGGCCGCCAGCACCCACCGGGGCCTGCGCCTATTGGCGCTGCTCGCAAGGCGGCCGCTCTGGTTGCTGGCCATCGGCCTCAGCGCCGCAGGCTGGGTCTGCGAGGCGGCCTCGCTCGCCACAGCGCCTGTGCCAGTGGTGGCTACGCTGCGCAACGCCGGGCGGGGGATGCTTGTCGTCGGGGGCGGCAAGTGGCTCGACGAGCGCTTCAGCAGGCTCGAACTGACGGGGGTCGCGCTCGCCAGCTCCGGCGCGATCATCACGGCCGTAGCGGCCGCCCACACAGCCGTCGTCAGATCGCCTCTTTCAAACTCGACCGAGCTGCTTGTGGCAGTCGCGTGCGCGACCGGGGCTGCCGGCGTGGCTTCTGTGGCCAGTCGGCTGGCTGGGCCGAGGCCGGCGGGGCCCAAGCAGGAGCCAGGGACGCCGTCTCGGCTTGACCCTGCGCGGCGGCTCGAGCGGGCCGAGGAGCTGGGGCCTGTCACGGGGCCCGCCCAGGCAGCAGCGGCGCAGCGGAGCCCGGCACGAGCCGTGGCAGCGGTGGCACCGGTACCTGAAGGGCAGGAACACCTCCAGCGGAGGGAAAAGGCGGCCGGCACGGCGGCCGGGGCCGCTGTTGGGTTGCTCTTTGCGGGCACGGGCGTCTTTACCAAGGAGATCGGTGACCGCTTCGCGATCTATGGCGTGAGCGGGCTCGTCGCCACAATTGCCAGCGCCGGGCCCTGGCTCATGATCTGCATGTCGGTTTGGGCGCAAGGTCTCATCCAGCAAGCCTTCAGGCGGGCGAACGCCGCTACGGTCTCCGCCGCAGTCGCTTCGGTGTCCTCGATCGGGCTCATCGGCTCCGGTTTCGTCCTCTACAGAGAAGCCCTGCCGAGCGGCCCCGACGCCTGGCTGCTGCTCGTCGGCATCGCCGTGGCTTTGACCGGCACGGGGCTGCTGATCGGTTCACGCCCCGGCCAGCGTGGCGAGCGCGGCGCTCGCGGGACATAGGGCACCTCGCTCCCCAGCGGGCCGCCGCCCCCGGCCACGCCGCTCACCCCCAGCCACGCGGCGCACCCGGGCTGGTCCGCTCAGCCGCCTCAACCGCCGAACTCGGGCCAGGCCGGCCTACCCGGCGAGGCCCGGTGCACCGGCTGCGCCGGGGAGGGCGAGCACGCTGCTGGCGACGGCGGGGCGCGGCGCCCGTAGCAGCCGGGCCGCCTCCCAGCCAAGGGGGGCTACTTCTTGATGCTCTCGATTGCGACCAGGATGTCGTGAAGGCCGCCTTGGGTATGGCAGTCGAGCAGGTTGATGATGCTCTCGACGTCCTCGAACGTCTTGGCGGCACGGACATCGGCCGCCTCGTTTTGCAGGTTTTGGCCCACCATCAGCGCGGGCAAAAGCACCAGCTGGATGAAGTTTTGCGATATCCAAGACACGCAAAGGATGAACCCGTTGGCGGTCAGGAAGCCCACGGTACCGATGATGTGGGCGGCGTAAAGCACGGCGAGCAGCGACGAGAGCGAGATCACGCAGAAGAGCCAAAAACAGGTCATCGTGCCGATGTTTTGCGTTATGAACATGGCCAGGTGCTTGTTGAACCTTTGGTACGGCGTGCTACTGGGTAGGTGGTCCACGGTCCGGGCGTGCACGGCGTGGCCGTGGCGGGTGAAACCGAACGCCGGCATACGCATGTGCTGCTTGGAATGCGGGCCGGTCGGGGGAGCTGGGGCGTTGACTGTGGTCATGACAAGGATCTTCGCGCATGACAGGCGTCTGGACCTGCCTCTTGACGGTTGCGGCACCCGCCGCCCAAGGTCAGGAGACGCTGCGAGCGAGACGCTCGGCGCGGAGACGGAAGGCCCGGCCGTCGGCGACTGTGGCCTCCTCGCCGTCGACCGCCAGGCACCCCTCGCAGACGGTGAGCTCGTCGGCGAGCACCTCGCCCGAGATCATCGGACGGTGTTCCCCCACCGCGAGCGCTAGCTCGTCGAAACCGGCGACGTCGAGGGTGAGGCGGATGTGGTCGGTCACGTCGAACCCTGCCCGCTTGCGGGCTAACTGGACCTGGCGCACCACGTCGCGCGCGAGGCCCTCCCTTTCCAGTTCGGGGGTGAGGTCGACGGTGAGGCTCACCACCATCTCGTTGCCCGCAAGGGGGCGGCCGACGCTCGGGTCTTTCGGCACGAGAGAAAGGAAATATTCGCCTTCCAACAACGTCTGGCCTGCGACCTCGACGCTCCCGTCGTCAGTGCGCCTCCACTCCCCGTTGCGCACGGCGGCGATGACCCTCTGGGTGAGCGGCCCGAGGCGGGGGCCGCAAACGGCGGGGACCACCTGCAAGACGAGGTCGGCGACCTCGCTCACGTCGCTTACGAGGCGGACGGCCTTGACGTTGAGCTCGTCTTCGATCAATTGCCGGTAAGGGCCGAGCGCCGGGGCGGCCGCCCCGGCGACGGTCACCTCGGGCAACGGTACCCGGGTATGCAGCCCCCGTGCCTTGCGGACCGAATGCCCGGCCGAACACACGTCGCGCACGAGGTCCATGTCCCGCACGAGCCCCTCGTCATCTGGGAGCGAGGAAGGATCGGGCCAATTGGCGAGGTGGACGCTGCGTTGTCCCGTCAAGCCCCGGTAGACGTTTTCGGTAAGCATGGGCAACAGCGGCGCCGCCACAAGGCAAAGCGTGTGCAGCGCAGTGTAAAGGGTGTCATAGGCCGCCGACTTGCTCTCGTCGGAAGCCTGGCTCGCGCCGACACGGCTCCAGAAGCGGTCACGGCTGCGCCGGATATACCAATTGTTGAGCGCGTCCAGGAACGAAGTGATCGAAGCGCACGCCCCGAACAAGTCGTAATTGTCCATTGACGTCGTGACTTCCCGGACGAGCAAGCGCGCCTTTGAGAGCACGTACCGGTCGAGCACCTCGCTGCTCGCGCTCGACCAGCCGGACGCGTGGTTGTCCGCGTTGGCGTACATGGAGAAAAACTTCCATGCGTTCCAGAGGGGGTGAAGCACAGCGCGGACGGCGTCGGCCGGGCCCTTGCGCTCGACCACGACGTCTCCGCCTCGCATGACCGGCGAGGACAGCAGGTACCAACGCATCGCATCGGCGCCGTAAATATTGAACATTTCGTCCGGGTCAGGGTAATTGCGGAGCCGTTTGGAAAGCTTCAATTTGTCGTGACCGAGGATTATCCCGTGGGCCATGCAGTTCAAGAAGGCCGGTTTGTCGAACAGAGCCGCCGCGAGGACGTGCAACGTGTAAAACCAGCCCCTCGTCTGCCCGACGTACTCGACGATGAAATCTCCCGGGAAATGGCTGTCGAACCAATCGGCGTTTTCGAAGGGGTAATGCACCTGTGCGAACGGCATCGAGCCCGACTCGAACCAGCAGTCGAGCACGTCGGGGACCCTGCGCATCATGGAGCGCCCGGTCGGGTCGTCGGGGTTGGGCCGCACGAGTTGGTCTATCGCCGGCCGGTGGAGGTCGGCCGGGCGGGCGCCGAAATCTTTCTCGAGCTGTTCGAGGCTGCCGTAAACATCGACCCGGGGGTACCTCGGGTCGTCGCTTTTCCATACCGGGACCGGGCTCCCCCAAAACCTGTTGCGCGAGATCGACCAATCACGCGCCCCCTCCAGCCACTTGCCGAACGCCCCGTCGCGCACGTGGGCGGGCACCCAGTTGACGCGTTGGTTGAGAGCGAGCATTTTGTCTTTTACAGCCGTCACTTTTACGAACCACGAGCTGACAGCCTTGTAGATGAGCGGGGTGTCCGTCCGCCAACAGTGCGGGTAGGAGTGCTCATAGCTCTCGTGGTGCACGAGCGCGCCCTTGTGCCTGAGGTCGGCAATTATCTGCCTGTTGGCTTCAAAAACCTGCACTCCTGCGTAGGGGGGCACGTCGGAGGTAAAGCGGCCTCTCGAGTCGACAGGCACGACGACGGAAATCCCGGCAGCCTCGCAAACCCGCTGGTCGTCCTCGCCAAAACCCGGCGCCATGTGGACTATCCCGGTACCCTCCTCCGTCGAGACGAAGTCGTCGGCGAGGACGACGAAGGCGTTCGGGTGGTCCTTGAAAAACTCGAAAAGAGGAGTGTAGGAAAGCCCGGCAAGCTCCGCGCCCCTGACGGTGCCCACGAGCTCAGCTGTCGCGAGCAACGCTTCGAGGGGCCCGGCAACGTCTTGGAGCCTTTCCTCGGCGACGAGGTACCTCGCGCCGGCGGCCTCGAGCACGGCGTAGGTGATGTGCGGCCCTACCGCCATGGCAAGGTTCGACGGCAGCGTCCACGGCGTCGTCGTCCACACGAGGGCGTGCACCGGCAGGCCGGCCTCGAAAAGCGCCGCCGCCGGGTGCCCGTCCCCCGGGGCCACGAGCTGGAACGCAACCGTTACAGACGGATCCTGGCGCGGCCTGTAGGAGTTGTCCATGCGGGTCTCGGAGTTGGACAGCGGCGTTTCGCACTCCCAGCAGTACGGGAGCACCCGGTAACCCTCGTAGAGGAGGCCCTTTTCGTACAGCTGGCGCAACGCCCACATGACGCTCTCCATGTAGGAGAGGTCCATCGTCTTGTAATCGTTGGCGAAATCGACCCAACGTGCCTGGCGCGTCACGTAGCGCTCCCACTCGTTCGTGTAACGCAGGACCGATGCACGGCAGTAGTCGTTGAAGCGGGCAACTCCGTACTGCTCGATGTCGGTCCTCCCGGGGAGGCCTAACTCCTTGACGGCCTCCATTTCGGCCGGCAGGCCGTGGCAGTCCCAGCCGAAGCGCCTCTCGACGCGCCAGCCACGCATCGTCTTGTAGCGCGGCACCGCGTCCTTGACGTAACCGGTGAGCAGGTGCCCGTAGTGAGGTAGGCCGTTGGCGAAGGGCGGCCCGTCGTAAAAGACGTACTCCGGAGCGTCGCTGCGAGCCTTGACCGAAGCCTCGAAGGTGCCATCCTCTGCCCAGTACGCGAGGACTTCGCCTTCCAGCCCAGCGAAGTCAGGCTTGTCCGGGACCTGAGGGTATGGAGCGTGCGCAGGACTTGCCACCGCACCATGCTACGGGACAGCCGAGCAGCGGCCCGTGCTGCGGGCCCCTGGTACCCCTTGCGGCGGCCTGCCGGCCGTCAGGTGAGCGCGTCGTGGCCGAACGGGTAGGTGAGCGAAATAAGACCGTTAGTTGGCCCGGTCGATCACGAGCCCGTGCGGTAGTCCCGGGGTGGTCGCTGTCCCCGGCCAGCCTGCGCCGGCCTGTCAGGACCTCAGTGACGGGTCAGCTCCGGGTATCCGCCTGTTGTTCCTCTTCCTCTTCGACGTCCCCGTCCCCGTCCTCGTACTCGTCCTCGGTTGCAAGGCACCAGGAGGCATGCTCCTTCCCCGGCTCCGCGCCGCATTCGGGGCATGGCTCAGCTTCAGGCCGCGCCATGCTCACCGCCCGCTTGAGATCTCGCGCTTCCTCGAAGCGCCGATGCCGTCCCTTTTTCACAATAACTCCCGAGCCGAGACGTGCAGGAACAAGCACAAGCTTAGCCGCCCCCGGCCCTCTAACCGCGAGCAGAAGCTCCAGCGCTGGCCACAGCTAACATTGCCCCGTGGCCGACGAACTGGACGTGGAGGCGATGCTCGGCCGGTTCCGGGAGAGGGCAAAGGCCGTCCGGCAACGTGGCCTGCCGCCAGTCGAGGGGCCCGAACGCAAGCGTTTCATGGACCAGGCGCGCACCGACTACATGGACTACGCCATCATCGGCGACGCCACCGGCACCCTCGAGGACGGCATCTTGACCCTCCGTGTCGACCTGCGGCCCCGGCCCGCCAACGGGCCCGGGACCACCACCTCCTCGTCGTAGCCGGGCCGGGCCGGGCCGGGTCGGCCTGGTGGTGCCTCCTTGGGCGGGTTCGGGGACGAGCGGCCGCCCGCGGATGGCGGGGCTGGCGTGGGGCAAGCCCGGTAGGCCGGGTAGGCCGGGCACCCGCCGGGGGACGACCTCGGCTAAGCGCTGTCACTCGTGGTTCCTGGCCGTCGGCCGTCATCCTCACCCCGGACCATCGCTTCAGGCCACACTTTGGTCGCGCTCGAGCGTTTTGGTTGCGCTTCGTTAGGGTTTTTCCACACGGAACGCGACCGGCTTGCTGCAGCGCGACCAGACGCGCCCAACTGACCGACCCCGAGAGCGCGCAGCCAGGCGAGCCTGAGTGGTCGACCCGAGCCCCCGCACGGGCCTCGGCCACGCGAGGGCCGGGGCGGGAGCGCTCCAGCCGAGGGCGAGCGGCGAGCGGCGAGCGTTAGAGCTGGCGTTAGAGCTGGCGGGGCGGACGTTCCTCCAGCAGCAGCCGCCCGTGGCCGTCGAGAGCTAGCGAAGCTCTCCCCTCGGCCAGGCGTCGCAGGGGTATCCCGACCAGCTGCGCCCGCCAACCCTCCCCGAGCCTTGCGCCCCGCTTGCCCGCGAGGAACTCAACGATGTCGCTCCTCGTTGCGAGCAGCGCCGCGTCGACCTCCTCGTCACGGCTGAGCTGGGCCACCCAGGCCGATGCAAGCGATACTGCCGGGCGGAGCTCCTTGCTCACCTGCTCGCTCTGAGCAACCCGGAGATGGCCGTGCGGGAGCGCCTTGCCGCGCATGACCGCGGCCATGATCTCCTCGTCGGCACCGCTGCGCAGGTGACGGGCATCTATTCCTCTCGTGAGGCGGAGCGCGGCGACGTTTGACGGAGGTGAATGAGCGATCGAAAGGAGCGCCAGGTCGGGGAGGACTATCCGTGGCGGGACGTCGAGCGCCCGCGCCCTGCCCTCCCTCCAGGCCGCCACCTCCTGGGCGACCGCTCGGGAGACTCCCTGGAACTGACGGTTGTCCCGCAGCTTCCACCACGCTTCCTCCAGCTCGCCCGGCGCGAACGGCCTGGCCAGGAGCGCTGCGCACTCCTCTTCGGCCCACAACAGGCGGCCTCTTTGATCGAGGCGGGAGCTGACCTCGTCCGCCAGCGCAAGGAGGTGGGCGACGTCGGCGGCAGCATAGGCAAGCTGGGACGCAGTCAGCGGCCTGCGGCTCCAGTCCGTGAGCCGGTCACCTTTGGCAAGGCGCACGTCCAAGAACCGCTCCGCCAACGAGCCGAGCGACGCCGAACCGAACCCAAGGAACCCGGCGGCGACCTGCGTGTCAAACAGCGCCGAAGGCGTCGCCTGGCAGGCCCGCCCGAGCACTTCCAGGTCCTGAGTCGCCGCGTGGGCGACCATGGTGCCGCCGCCTGCCAGCACTTTTGCGAGCGGGGCGGGTGAGACGGCCTGCGGGTCGACCAGCGCCACCTTCACCGGGCCCCCGGGCACCGGCTCCCAGGCAACTTGGACAAGTGCGAGGCGTGGCCAATAGGTCCTCTCCCGGTGGAACTCGGTGTCGAGGGCATAGCGGGGAGCTGCTACAAGTTCCTCCACGACAACGGCCAACGCCGGCTGGTTATCGACCAGGACCGGTCGCTCGGGCAGGGGCCCGGGCCCGCTGGCGACGGCGGTGGTGACGTCGGGGACTGCGGCCACTATCTGGGTTCGCCCACTAGCGCACGCCCATGGCGTGCGCCTCCGGCGAGCGCGCTCTACTGCTCACCGTCGGACCAGGCCCGGAGCTGAGCGAGGCTGCGAGAAAGGATGCGCGAAACCTGCATCTGGGTGGCTCCGATGAGCGCGCCGATCTGGGTCTGGGAGAAGCCGGCCACGAATCGCAGGTTGAGGACGAGCCTCTCGCGCTCGGGCAGCCTTTGGAGGAGCGGGCTGAGAGTGAGCCGCCCCTCGACCTCGGCCAACCCCTCGTCGGCCGAACCCAACTTTGCCGACGCGGGGGCCTCCTCCCCCGAGACCATCGAGTCGAGCGGGGCACTGCTGCGCAGGCCTCCAGCTTCGAGCGCCTCCAGCACTTCTTCGGGGCTGGCAGCGATGTGACGAGCGAGCTCCTGCACGGTCGGTGCCCGGCCAAGGGCCTGAGTCAGCTCGTCCATTGCCTGCTGGGCGGCGATGTACAGGTCGTGCACACGCCTCGGCGGCCGGACCCACCACCCCCGGTCGCGTAGGTGGCGCTTGAGCTCGCCAAGGATCGTCGCGGTAGCAAAGGTGGTCAGCGCAGTGCCCCGTGAGGGGTCGTAGCGCTCGATCGCGTTTAGCAGCCCGAGAAGGGCGACCTGGTTGAGGTCGTCCAAGTCCTCGCCCCTTTGGGCAAACCTGCTCGCCAGCGAGAGCGCCAGCCCCTGGTAGGCCGAGATAATGAGATTGAGGTCTGCGCTGTCGCGGCTCGTGTGGTAAGTCTCGAGGGCGTCACGAGCACGCTTCCGCCTTCTTATGGCTTCTGACGGGACGCTCAACGACGGAGCGGGCAGAGCCACGTAGTAATGCTACCGGGCGCATGTAATTGGCTGGGCCGGGCGGGCCGCCTTTTCGCCGTCGTCAGCGTGCCTTCCAGCCCGGCCGGAACTGGCTGACCTTCGTCAGCCTCCGTAATTGAGCCGTGTGTCCTCGATGCGAAGGAGCGGGCTTTGCTCGTCCGGCGCCGAACAATCAACAACCTCACCAATGAAAAGAGTGTGGTCGCCAACGCTCATCTCGCTGCGCACCTCGCACTCGACCCAAGCGGCGCTCTGTTGGAGCACCGGGGCGCCTGTCGACCCGGTCCTTATGGGAAACCCGTTCAGGCTGCCCTCTTCGGGGCCCTCCTGAGCCGGCTTCGTGAACATCCGTGCGAGAGCCCTGTCCTCCCGCTTCAAGAAGCAAAGGCTGAAAACTCGCCCTTTTTTTACGAGCTCGCACGTGACTGCGTCGTTTCTTACCGAAACAGCTAGCAATTTGGGCGACGTCGCGACCTGGACAGCCCAGTTGTGGGTCATCAGGTTGCGCCTGCCCCCCGCGGCGCTCCCGAGCAGGTATATGCCAAGTGGCATGCGCCAGAGCGTCCTGCGGCGCAACCGGTCGTACTCTTCGGGGTCCGACCCCTCCGGGAAGGGGCCAACGAGTTGAGCCGGCAATCTAGCCTTCCCTGCCTCGCCGGTCTGAGCTCCTTCCCGGGCCGCCGCTTCCTGGGCCGCTGCTGCTCCCCGGGCCAGCGCTGCTGTTCCCGACGTCTACGCCGGTACCCGGGCCGGTGCCCAGGCCTGCGCCGCTCCCCGTGCCTCCCTCGTGCCCCAGGCTCGCCCACGAGGGGTCGAGCTGGCGAAGGAAGACCGAGCAACGCTCCTCCTCATCGCTCTCGCCTATCTCCCCGGCGAGCCTGCGAAGAGCGTCGAGGGAACGCAGGAAACCCCTGTTGGCCGGGTGCTCCCAGCGAACGTAACCCGAGCCGCGCCACCCCGCACCGCGCAGGGCGTCAAGGCCGCGGTGGTAACCCGTCCGGGCGAAGGCGTAAGCGCCCACGACGTCAGTGCCTTCTGCTGCCTCAGCGAGCGACGCCCACGCCGCCAGGAAGCGCGGCCAACGGGCGGCCACCGCCTCGAGGTCACTGAACGAACCCGACCTTGCGGCCTCCGCAAGGGCCTGTTCGGCCTCGACCGGGGCCGGCGGCAGGACTGTCTCAGGAGGAGCGGCGCCGAGGCGCAAATCCGACATACCGAGAGCGTAATGTCGCCCTCACGCAAGACTGCATTTTTGACGCCATCGTCGGGGGCGACGTACCGGCCCACGTGGTACTTGAGGAGGAGCGCATTATCGGCTTCCTCGACTACCGGCCCGTGTTCGACGGCCACACGCTCGTCGTGCCGAAGTTGCACTACGACCGCCTCGCCGACACCCCCATAGAGCTGCTCGGCCCACTGCTCGAGGCGGGGCGCAGGGTCGCGGCGGCGCAGGCGACTGTGCTCGGCGCGCAGGGCGCCTTCTTCGCGCTGAACGAGGTGGTGAGCCAAAGTGTCCCTCACGTCCACCTCCACGTCGTCCCGCGCAACTTCGGGGACGGGCTTCGCGGCTTCCTGTGGCCGCGCCATCGCTACAGTTCCGAGGAAGAGGCGGCCGAGTTGGCAGGGCGTCTGCGGGCGGCAATGGACGCCGGGTAGCGAAGTTGGGGAGGCCCACCAAGGGCTGGGGCCGGGGCTGCGGCTGGGGCCACTCGCCACTGGCCTGGGGCGTGGCTTGGCATTTGGGAGCAGGCCCTGCCTAGTGCCCTCTGACCCAGCGACGGGGTCGGCGTCGGGCGACGGGGATGGGCGCAGCGCTGAGCGGTTGGCGCTACGCGCTGCACGCCATTACCACCCGGTATTACTCGCCGGCGCGAATTGCCATGCGCACGACGTTTACAGCTTGCAGGCCCTTCGAGCTCTCCTGTACCTCGAACTCGACGGGTTCGTTTTCCTCCAACGTGCGGTAGCCCTGACCTTGGATCGCCTTGTAATGCACGAAGACGTCCGGGCCACCTTCCTGGGATATGAAGCCGTAGCCCTTTTCGGAGCTAAACCACTTGACGGTGCCATTTGCCATGTTTCAGTTCCCTCCTCTCCTGGCCGTTACCGGGCCTCAAACTTCTTTTGCCCGGCGGCCTCCGGCCATTTCGCCGGGAGGGAACTGCTCGTCACTCGATGCTGCACCCTCGGGGATGCAAAGGTAGCACGGCCACTGCCCGCCGCCAAACAATGCTGGTAAAGGGCGCGCTCGGCGATCCGGGAGCGGCGGCGCCGATTAGCAAGCGCCCTCAAACGAACCTAAGGGCCCGACCACGAAGCTCCCCCGAAGGTGACCCGGAGACGTAGTACTTTCGCCCTACGCGCGCACAGTCTCGCGCTCGCCAAAGTAGCAAAGCGCCCACGAGCCAAGCTACATGCGCTCGGGAGCCTCGATCCCGAGCAGGTTGAGCCCTTTGGCCAACACCGCTCCTGTCAGGGACGACAGCCTCAAGCGTGCGTCACGTGCCTCGGCTGTCGGAGCACGCAGCACCGGGCAGCTTTCGTAAAACGTCGTGAAGGTACCCGCCAGCTCGAACAGGTAAGAACAAAGCTTGTGCGGGCTGTACCCGTCGAGAGTCGCCTCGAACGCGTCCCCAAAGGTGAGCAGGTGCTTGGCAAGTTCGCGTTCTTCTGGTTGCAGTGGCAACACCGGCCAAACCCGCGCGGCCCCATCGGTAGCGGCGTGAGCGCCTTCCGCCTCCGCACGGCGGAGGATGCTACGGACCCTGGCGTGCGCGTACTGGATGTAGGGAGCCGTATTGCCGTCGAGCGAAAGCATCCGGTCCCAGTCGAAGCGGTAGTCACGGGTGCGGTCCGTGGAAAGGTCGGCGTACTTGACGGCGCCGATGCCCACCGCGCGAGCGATCGACGCGACGTCGTCTCTCTTTTCGGGCCCCGAGTTTTCGCCCCGCGCGAGTACCAACGCCTCCGCTCGCGCCACCGCCTCGTCGAGCAGTTCGACGAGCTTCACGACGCCTCCCTGGCGGGTGCGGAAAATCTTCCCGTCCGGCCCGAGCACGTTGCCAAAACCTACGTGGACCGCCTCAGCGCCCTCACCGAGCCACCCCATCATCCGGCCCACCTCGAAAACCATCTGGAAATGCTGGGATTGGGGGAGGCCGACCACGTACACGAGTAGTTGCGCGCCGAGACGGCCGGTGCGGTCCCTGAGCGCGGCGAGGTCGGTGGCCGCATAGGTATAACCGCCCACGGAGTTTTGGACTATGAGCGGGAGCGGCGCGCCGTCCCGGTTGGTATGCCCGGGGGGGAAAACGCAAAGAGCCCCGTCGCTTTCGACCAGGAGCTTCGCGGCTTTGAGCTCCGCGACGACTTCTGGCAGTACCGGCTTGTAGAAGCTTTCGCCGACGACGTCCTCGCGGGTCAGTTTGGTGCCGAGCTGGGCGAAAGCCTCGTCGAAGTGCGAGAGGCTCCTTTCGACAAGCTTTTCCCACAATTCGAGGGTCTCGCTGTCGCCGGACTGCAGCAGGACCACGCGCGCTCTGGCACGGTCGGCAAAGCCCGGGTCGTTGTCGTAATCGGCGCGAGCGGCTTGGTAAAACGCCTCCAGGTCCCCCACTGCGAGCTCGGTGGCCGCCCCGGCGTCGCCGAGGTCTATCAGGTGCTCGATCAGCATGCCAAAAGTTGCGCCCCAATCCCCCACATGGTTCTCGCGGGCCACGTTGTGCCCCACGAACTCGAGCTGCCGCACGATGGCATCGCCGATAATCGTCGAGCGGAGGTGGCCCACGTGCATTTGCTTTGCAGCGTTCGGGCTGGCGTAGTCGACGATCACCTTGAGCGCCGGTGAAGCGCAAGGCACACCGAGATTTTGTTCGTCCCCGAAAAGCTCCTCGAGCTGTCGCGCCAAGAAAGCGGTCGAAAGCGTGAGGTTTATGAAACCCGGCCCAGCCACTTCGGCTTTCTCGCACATTTCGAGCAGCCCGGAGCGGTTTGCGCGCTCCAGGACCTCTTCGGCAACCTCCCGGGGCGGCCGCCTGAGAGAGCGAGCGAGGGCTAGCGCCCCGTCGACCTGGAAATCCGCCCGCTGTGACTGCCTCAAGCCGATTGCTGCGGCCCTGGCCGCTGCGGCGCCTGCCTGTGCGGGACCGGCCCGTGCAGGACCGCCCGGTCCCCCCGGAACATCGCCCGGTGTGCCACCGCCTTGCATCTCGGCAAAAGCCCTGGAGAACACCGAGCTCAAAACAGACGACAACCCGGGCACCGTCCTATCGTCGCGTCATGCCGGCAAACCTCGCAAAAGTTTTGCCGCCGCTATGGTAAATGTCCCTGATGGCTGAGCCCGGGGTGACAGCGCCTGCAGCACTTCGATTTTGTGGGGTCGACCTGGACCGGGAACTCGTGCCGGTGCTCCACGGGGTCGACTGGCTGGTGCAACGCTCTGAACGCTGGGCTGTGCTCGGCCCGAACGGCTCGGGCAAGACGACGCTCATGCAACTGGCTTCCGGGTACCTTCACCCGACCAGGGGGAGCGTCGATGTGCTCGCCATGCGCCTCGGCCGGACCGATGTCCGGGCGCTCCGTTCTCGGATGGCGATGGTGTCGGCGAGCGTCGCGCGTATGGTCGTCCCCTGGCTCCCGGCGCGTGAAGTGGTCGTCTCTGCGCTCCACGGCGCCCTCGAGCCCTGGTGGCACACC
>DATJMJ010000023.1:0-98376 GCA_035508795.1 Acidimicrobiales bacterium | reverse complement strand
GGTCCCCGTGCTCAAGGTCTTGCGGGCTGTTGTCTACGGGGTGATCGTGCTGGTTGCCCTGCTGATGGCCGGCATCCTCGCCGTCATAGGTGCAGTTCGTATGTGGGACGCCTACATCCCGGTGCACCCTTTGAGCCGGCGTGTATGGCTCGGTTACGTGGTCCTTGGCGGAGCCCTCTTCCTTGTGGGCAGCTTCTTGTTCGCTCGCCGGAGCGGCGCCCGCGGCAAGTCGTAAAGGTCTCGCCCCTGTGGGGCGCTTCGGCACTCGGCTCACGCGCCCGGAATAGCTTGGTTCCCTGGCGGGTTTAGCGCTTTTGGAGGTTTACAAGAGTGGCCAACGATATGAGGGAAGTTGTCGTGATCGGGTCGGGACCGGCCGGGCTTACCGCCGCCCTTTACGGCGCCAGGGCAAACCTTGCGCCTCTGGTGCTCGAAGGGGAGCCGTCCTCGACCGGCGACCAGCCGGGCGGCCAGTTGATGCTCACGACGGAGGTCGAAAACTACCCCGGCTTCCCCGAGGGCATCCTCGGGCCTCGCCTGATGGCACAAATGACCGAGCAAGCCGAGCGCTTCGGCGCCGAGCTGGTCCGGGCGAAGGCGACGAGGCTCAAGCTGGAAGACGGCGGGCCTCAAACAGTGTGGTACCGGGAGCCCTCGAGCGGCGAGGAGGTCCAGGTGCAGGCTCGCGGTCTCGTATTGGCTATGGGCGCTCGCTCGCTCATGCTCGGCGTGCCGGGTGAGCGCGAGTTGCTCGGCCACGGCGTTTCGACCTGCGCCACGTGTGACGGGTTCTTTTTTCGCGGCCAGCACATCGCCGTCATCGGAGGCGGGGACTCTGCCGTCGAGGAGGCCACCTTCCTCACCAAGTTTGCCGAGACGGTCACCTTGGTCCATCGCCGCGGCGAGCTCCGCGCTTCCAAGATCATGCAGGAACGTGCGTTCGCTAACCCAAAGGTCAAGTTTGCCTGGGACAGCGTCGTGGCCGAGGTCCTCGGGAGCTCGAAGGTGGAAGGCGTCAGGTTGCACAACGTGCGCAATGGTCAGGACGAAGCCCTCCCCGTCACGGGTGTTTTCGTCGCGATCGGCCATGTGCCCAACACGGACATTCTGAAGGGCCAGGTCGAGCTCGACCCCGATGGGTATGTCTTGACCAATGGGGGGACGACCGCCACCAACGTAAATGGTGTGTTCGCAGCCGGCGACCTCGCCGACCACCGCTACCGCCAGGCTGTCACGGCTGCTGGGAGCGGCTGCATGGCGGCGATCGACGTCGAGCGTTGGCTGGAGGCGAACCCGCGCTAAGCCTTTACCGCTCAACCGTTTGGGCCTACCGCGCGGCGAAAATTAGACAGGCGGGGCCGCCAAAGGAATGCACCGCCTTCTTTAGAGGTTATAACTGTCGGTTCGAAGAGTTTCGCCCTGGGCAAGGGCGGGAAGTGGAGATATAGACAATGCCGCAAGTCGCAACTGCTATCACCGACGCCACCTTCGACGAGGAGATCGGTGCTGCCGACGGTCCTGTCCTGGTCGATTTCTGGGCGGAGTGGTGCGGCCCCTGCAAGCTGATCGAGCCTGTTTTGGAAGAGATCGCCAAAGAGCACGAGGGGCGGCTGCGAGTGGCCAAGCTAAACGTCGACGACAACCTCGAAACGGTACGCCGCTTCGAGGTCATGAGCGTACCTACGCTGATCCTGTTCAAAGAGGGTGAGCCGCAGCTCCGCCTGGTGGGCGCCAAGGGAAAAGCTCAATTACTACAAGAGATCAGCCGGCATCTCACGTAGGCCTCATCTCATAAGGTCATCCACAGGATTGTGCACAGCTGTGGATGAGATGGAGGTCACGAAAGGCTCAGCTAAGCGGTTAGGGCGAGCGACGTCCAGGCAGAGCAGGTCTATTGCTCGGGTTCAGTCATCACCCGGTAGATGCGCTCGAGGTCCTCGAGGGACGCAAACTCAATGACCACCTTCCCGCGGTTTGCACCCATGTCCACCCTGACCTTGGTGCTCAGGTAATCCGTCAGGAGCTCCTCGAGCTCGAGCACACCCGGGGGCCTGAGCCGGCCAGCTGTTTTCGGGGGACCGGGATCTTGTCCGGCCGCGTCGAGTGCCTCGTTGTGCTGACGGACGGCATCTTCGACCGCTCTAACCGACAATTGCTCGTTGGCCGCACGCCTGGCCAGTGCCTCCTGGAACGCTCTGTCCGGTGTCCCGAGAAGTGCTCTTGCGTGGCCCGCGCTGAGCCGACCTTCTCCGAGGAGGCGCTGGACGGAAGGCGGCAACTGGAACAAACGCAACGCGTTGGTGATGGCCGCCCGGCTTTTGCCGACTCTTGCTGACAGCTGCTCGTGCGTGAGCTCAAAATCCTCTATCAGCTGCTGGTAACCGGCCGCTTCTTCCAGCGGGCTCAGCTCGGCCCTGTTGAGGTTCTCGATCAGGGCTTGCTCTAGGCTCTCGCTCTCGGATGCCGTCCGTATGATCGCCGGGACGGTTGCCAAACCGGCTCGCCGTGCCGCTCGCCAGCGGCGCTCACCGGCGATGAGCTCGTACTCGTGATCGGATAGCCGGCGGACCAGCACTGGCTGCAACACACCGACTTCACGGATCGATGCTGCGAGCGCGGCCATGGGCTCCTCGTCGAAGTGCCCTCGCGGTTGGCGAGGGTTTGGCTGGATCGCCGAAACTGCGATCTCCGCCAAGGCTCCCCGGTCACGAAGGACGTCGGTAGGTATCAGGGCGCCGAGGCCCCTACCCAACCCGCTGCGGTGCGCCACCGCTCACCTCCCTCGCCAGTTCACGGTAGGCCGTGGCCCCCCGCGATGCTGGGTCGAACACTATGACCGGCTGCCCGTAGGAGGGAGCCTCCGAAAGCCGTACTGTCCGCGGGACGATGCTCCGGCAGACCCGGTCCCCGAAGTGCGCCCTCACTTCGGCCACAACTTGTTCAGCGAGGCGTGTCCGGGCGTCGAACATCGTCATGATGATCGTGCTGACGACAAGGCGTGGGTTGAGGTTCGCACGGACCCTTTCTATGTTGCGCAACAGCTGCCCGAGGCCTTCGAGCGCGTAGTACTCGCACTGGATGGGGACCGCGACTTCGTTGGCAGCCGAAAGTGCATTAACGGTGAGGAGACCCAGTGATGGCGGGCAGTCGATGAGGACAAAGTCGAAATCGTCCACGACCGTGTCGAGAGCGCGCTTCAATCTCAGTTCCCTGCTGAAGGCAGGCACTAGTTCGATCTCGGCGCCTGCGAGGTCGATCGTGGCCGGTACGACGAAAAGGTTGCGGAGATTGGTCGGCTCAATGCAATCCTCTATGGGCACATCGTGGAGGATGACGTCGTAAACAGAGTTGTCCAAGTTACGAGAATTGACCCCCAAGCCTGTCGTCGCGTTGCCTTGGGGGTCGAGGTCGATGACCAAAACCCTGTAGCCCTGTTCGGCGAGGGCCGCCCCGAGGTTGACCGCCGTCGTGGTCTTGCCGACGCCCCCCTTTTGGTTCGCGATGGCGAGGATCCTTGGCAAGGGCGGCTTGGCAGCAGAAATCGCGCCCAGTTCGTGTTCGGCCGGTAGCTCTTTCCCCGTCCCCCGCAACTGGTCGAGCCCGAATTCTGCCGCCGCCGGGCCGCTTTCTGTGCCGGGACCAAAGGGGCTCGGCGCGCTCACGGCGCCAACCTCTTCGATTTCGACGAGGCCGTGAGCGAGACCATCAGATTGGTCAGTTTGAGCACTCGGGGATGCGGCAGCGGTCGTACGGGCCTGCGGCCAGGGAAGCTCCTCGTCCGGCTGGACTGGCACAGCCACCTGGACCGGGGGCTCAGAGCCAGGGGCGTCGCGGTCCGAGGTGCTTTCGGGGGACGTCTCGGGCTCCGCATCCTCCTCGACGCGAGGTCGCGACGAGGATCTTGCGGCCGGGGAGGAACCACGGATGGCTTCAAATATTCTCGATGCACGTTCACGCCGTTCTGAGTTGGCCATCCCGACCACATCATGCCTGGTCCTGGCGGCGGCATCAAGAATTTGACGCTCTGGGCTTTGGCGGTCGCCGTGCCGGGCAGTGTTTCACGTGAAACCATAAGTTGATGGATGACCACAGGAGGCCCTTGAGGTGGCCGAAGTCTCGACCTTAGCCGACGCCTGCGATCAGGCACCGACAGGGGTTGTCAAAACAACGGACGCTTAAACGGGATGCCGTTGCGCCGAGGGTAATTGTCCGGGCAGGGGCAGACGCTCGTCAGGACGCTCAATGAGACCGGGCCGGCCAGGCTCGCCACTCTGGCGACCCTTTCAAGAACAAGCCCCAATACGCTCAGTCCATCGTCAGGCCATCGGGACCCCGGTCCCGTTGGCGGGTCACTGACCAGCAACTGCCCGCCAAGGCGCAACAAGGGCGCACCACACTCGGCAGTGGGGCCCGGCGGCCCGAAGCTGCGTGCAGTCACGAAGTCGGCACCGTAACGCGCTGGACCACGCCCAAAGTTCTCGGCCCGAGAGGTCACGACGTCGGTCCGGTTGGTGAGGCCCAGCTCCGTCAGAGCGAACCTCAGCCAGTCGGAGCGACGGTGGTTACTTTCCACAAAAGTCCAGTGGCAGTGCTCGAAACTGCAAGCGAGCACCAAGCCGGGCAACCCACCTCCAGTCCCGAGGTCGACGGCGCGCCTCGGCGATGCGATCAGGGCACCAAACGCGAGGCTTCGGCCCAATTGCTCCGGGATGGGAGACGGGCCTATGAAGCCGAGCTGCTGCGCCTGCTCGAGGACCGAGGAAACTGCTTCGGCACGCCCCGGGGACAGCTGCGGGGGTGCCGGCTCTGTCAGGGTCTTGTGCTCTCGAGCTTGGAGGTAGCGTCCCCGTCGCCCTGACCTGCGGGGCCGCTTGCACCATCCGCCGGGATGAGCACGACCCGCCGGTTGGGCTCCTCCCCTTCGGAGATGGTGCTTACCCCGGCGATCTCGTTGACTGCATCGTGGACCACTTTTCTGTCGGCGGGGGGCATCGGCTCGAGCGCCCGCTTCTTGTTGCTCGCGAGCACTTCTGCAGCGACCTGTTGGGCGAAGCGCGCCAGGGCCTCTTGACGCCGCTTCCTATAGCCGTTGACGTCGACGACGACCCGTGAGCCAGGATGAGGCAGGTGGCGCTGAAGGACGATCCTCGTCAGCTCTTGCAAGGCGAGCAAGGTGCTCCCCCGGGGACCGATAAGGGTCCCCAGCTCTTCTCCGGATACAAGCACTTCGATCAACTCTTCACCCTGCTGGCTCGAGCTGACCTCCGCCCGCGCTCCCATCTCGCGCAGTAGCCCTCGGAGGAAATCTTCGGCGGCCTTGGCTAGTTCCTCGTTGCTCACCGCATTTGCGGGACCGTTGTCACGGTCCTCCGTTGCGCTCATGATGCTGCCTACCCCTCCTGTCCTACGCCTGCGACGTGCGCCGCTCGGCGTTTGAGGACGGTTGACGTTTTCGTCGCTCCTCGGCCGCCGGCGGCTGCCCGAGGATGAGACGGCCTCCTCTTCGGCGGCCGGTGCCGGCCGTGAGTTGCCTGCGGCGGCCTGGTCTGGCCGGCTGGCCCTCGACCGGCGCCGGTCACGGCGTTCACCCTTGGAGCGAGGGTACCGCGGCTGGACCCGCGCACGGACTCGCGCTTCCTCTTTGAGGCGCCCGAACAAACCGATCTTGGCCTCGGCAACCACCTCGAACTCGGCGTCCGATTCCTCGACTCCGAGCTGTTCCAGGGCAGACTTTTTTGCTTCTTCGACATTGCGGCCAGTCGTTTCGACCCAATCCATCACTTACTCCGACGCCTTCGGTTGCGGTTGCGCTGGGCGCCGCTCTGGGCGCTTGCGTAACGACGCTGTGGTTTACCAGGCCCCTGGCCGTTGCCGTTAGAGGCCTCTCTTGCGGTGCCCGTTTGGCGTGCGGGAGGTCTAGGCCGGGCCGCCCCAGGACGTTGTGGGGAGCCCTTCGCGTTGCCCACGGGTTTTGACGCAGCATCTTTCGGCCCGGTGAGCGCCTTTCGCACCGGACGTCGCTCCTCGTCCTCGAGGCGTGCCTCCATGACCTCGATGTCCCGGTCGTCTCGCGCAACGAGTGCCTTGACCTTGGGGTCGAGGCGGTACATCAGCCATTGCTGCCCGACCCGGAACAGTGCCGACACCGCGTAGTAGAGGACGAGCCCCGAGGCCAGCCGGACGCAGATCAGCCCGAAAATGATCGGGAAGAACCGCATGATCTGCATCTGCTGGTTCATCTGGTTTTGCCGCGCCATCGGGTTGAGGTTCATGATCTGGAGCTGCTGGTAGAAGTTGGCCCCGATCATGATGAGGAGCAGGAGGAGCGAGCCGAAGAGCTCGACGGCGCCGAGGTGCTTGGTGATGGCGGTCCAAGCACTGGTCGCGAGGTTGATGCCAAAGGCGTGGATCTGAGCGCCCTTGCCGGCTGGAGCCGTCTTGTAGAGGTTTTGCCACATCCGGGTCTTGTGGCTCAGGTAGAGCGGGTCGGCGCAACGGGTGCCGACGCAGTGCTTGGCCTTATTGCCGAGGCCGACGATGACGCGGTAGAGGACGTAAAAAAGCGGCAGAGGTATGAGCGTTGGAATGCACGCTCCGAAGGGGCTGACCCCCTCCTCCTTGTACAGCTGCGTAAGAGCCTGGTTGAGCGCGAGCCGGTCGTTTTTGTGCTGCTGCTGCAGCTGCTTCATTTTTGGTTGAAGCTTTTGCATCGCCAGCATCGAGCGCGTCGACTTGAGGGTCAGCGGGGCGACCAGGATCATGAACGTCAAGCCGAGCAGGATGATCGCCACGCCGTAGTTGGGGACGAGCGAATAGAAGCCGGCGAGGATCCAACCGACCAGCTGGCTGAGGGCCGTCATTCGGCGCCGCTCCCGCTCATGGTGTTGGGCCGTGTACCGGGCTGCGGTAGTCGAGCGCTCTCGCCGAGACTGGTCGCCTCTGGCACAGGGTCGAAGCCGAAGGGCCCTCCGGGCCGGCAACGAGCAAGGCGGCGGAGGACAAGCGGCACAGCCTGGCGGAGGGGGTAGAGGCGCAAGGCGTCGAGGGCGTACTGCGAGCACGAGGGCACGAAGCGGCAAGCAGCGGCACGGTTGGCAGTTGCTCCGCGGTATAGCTGCACGAGCACTACAAGAGCGCGAGAGGCCACTGATCGTGGCTTGTCGGTCACGCTTGGCAGCTCTGGTGCCCGCCTTGTGGCCGGTCCTTCGGTGGGCGCGAGAGCCCGTCTACCGCGTATTGCAGGTGCCTGCGCAGAGAGGCGAAATCCATCGCCGCTGCCGCCGGGGCCGTCCTGATCAAGTAGAGGCCGTCCGGCATGGAGACGAACCGGCGCGCCGCCTCCTTCAGCCGCCGCCTGAGCCGGTTGCGCGCTACCGCGTTGCCGACCCGCTTGCTGATCGCGAAGGCGAGAACGGGGCGAGCCCGGGTCGCGCCCGGCACCCAGGAGACCGTTATCGGCCCGGAACGGGTGGCCCTGGCGCCCCTCAGTTCCTCGAAGCCCGAGCGCCCAAGGGATCTCCACTTCAAGCTGCCAGGCGTTGCCGCCCCTTTAGGCGGCGTGCTCTGATGACGGCTCGCCCTGCTCGCGTGGCCATCCGGTGGCGAAAGCCATGCCGCCTCGCGCGCCTGCGAGTATGAGGTTGGAAAGGACGTTTCACTCGTTGCCTCCTGCTGAAGCTGCCAAGCCGACGAAGCCGCGGCGCCGCTAGCCCACCCAGCCCCGGCGCTCGTGTTGCCACGCTTACGTCGCCAGACGGTCAAGCTGGTACGCGTCTGCCCAACAGCCTATGGCCTTTCCACCAGCGTAGAGTACGAGCCGCCCGCTCCGCCAGCGGCTCGCCAATGGAGCCATTACCAGTACGTTCAAAGGTGATGGAACAGGTGCCGCCGAGCTCGTCTGGTAGCACGATGCCCTGGCCCTCCGGGCCGGCCGGCCAACACGGCTGGGCCGCAGACGGCCTCGGGGCGTCATGGCCACCCGGCGGAGCACCTCAGACGACCCCAGGTCAGGCAGGCCCACCTCAAACGACGCTGGTGCCGGCTAGGCAGGCCGGCACCCTTACGCAGCCTCCGATGAGGACCGAACAGCCTTCAACGAGGACCGGGACGGTGCAGTTACCTGCTCGAGCGGCCTGGTGGGCATTGCTCGGGGCTTCTGTGGCGGTCGTCCTTGCCGGCGTGGGGGAAAGCATCGGCTACGCGATCACCGGCAGCGAGACGAGCGCCCTCACGGAGCTGCTCGGGGAGATTGGGTTGTGGGCTGCGATGATCGCGACGGCCCTATTGGTCTCGAGGCGTTACGGCTCGTCGAGCCTGAGCAGGGATTATGGGCTGGCCTTCGCCAGAGCCGACCTCCTGTGGGGTTTCCTCGCGACGTTGGCGGCCCTGGCGATCTCCCAGGCCGTGGTACTGCCTTTCTCAGGTACACGTTTTGCAGGCAGCAACGACCAGATACTCACGCAACAACAAGGCCACGAAGCGGGCTTCGTGATCGTCGCGCTTATCGTCGCCTTAGGCGCACCGTTTTTCGAGGAGCTGTTTTTTCGCGGCTACCTGCGCACCTGCCTCCAGTCCCGCTTCGGTCCTCACGGCGCGATTTGGCTCCAGGCCGGTTTTTTCGGCTTGGCTCACCTCGGCGAGGTGAGCGGGTGGGCCAACGTTTCGGTGGTCCTGGCGCTCTTTTTTGTCGGCGCGGTCCTCGGCTACACGGCATGGCTCACCCGCCGGCTCGGTGCAGGCATGGTCGCACACTGCCTGTTCAATCTCCTCGCCGTCGTGACCTTGCTCTAGCCAAGGCCCTCTGGAAAGGTGTGGGTCATGAGGGCGAGGCGCAAGCCGACCGGAGCGCCGCCTGAGGGCACGAGCGTTGTCCCGGGCACTGGGCCTGCGCCTGCGGCCGCCCCCGCGCCTGCGGCCGCCCACTCGCCTGCGGCCGGCCAGGATGCAGAGCTTCACCAGGATCTCGAGCACCACCACCGAAACGTCCAGGGCGGCGCAGCGCGCGCCGCTGTCTTCGGTGTTAGCGACGGCCTGGTGACAAACGTTTCGCTCATCCTTGGTGTCGTCGGCGCCCAACCCGGCCCGAGCTATGTCCGCCTGGCCGGGTTGGCCGGCCTCCTGGCCGGCGCGTTCAGCATGGCCGCAGGCGAGTACGTCTCGATGTCTGCCCAGCGAGACCTCCTCCACAGGGAGCTTGAGGTGGAAAGGCGGGCGCTCAAGGCCGAGCCGGAGGCTGAGCTGGAGGAGCTTGCCGAGGTCTACCAGCGCCGCGGGCTGTCACCGGACGCTGCCAGGTACCTGGCGGGGATGTTGATGCGCACGCCTGAGATGGCGCTCGAGGCGCACGCAAGAGAGGAGATCGGGGTGGACCCGTCCTCTATCCCATCGCCCTACCCTGCTGCGGCGTCTTCGTTTGCCAGCTTCTCCGTCGGCGCCCTGCTGCCCCTCCTCCCATGGTTCTTCGTCCGGGGTGTGCCTGCGGTCGCTAGCTCGGTATGCATCGTCGCAGTAGCTTCTGTCGTCATCGGCTTCCTGCTGTCGCAGGCCACAGGCCGCCCCGTGCTGAAGAGCGCCGTGCGCCAGCTCGCCGTGAGCATGCTGGCGGCGGGTGTCACCTACGTGGTCGGCAGGCTGATAGGCGTCAACGTCGCCCACCTCTCGCATTAGGGAGGCTTGGCGTCGTGGGACCGGGACGCGCATCGGGGGCCGGAGGACGGCCGTCGCGCGCTGCTCGGCCTGTCGTGGTCGAAGCGCTCCGGACGCCGTACGGCCTGCGTGGGGGATCGCTGGGTGGTTGGCACCCGGTCGACCTTTCGGCCGAGCTCCTCAATGTCCTGCTCGAACGTGCCGGCCTGCAAAGTTCGGCCGTGGACGGCGTAGTGCTCGGTTGCACCTCGCAGGTGGGAGCGCAGGCCTGCAACATCGCCCGGCGCTCCGTCCTTGCCGCCGGGTGGCCCGAGGAGGTCCCCGGCTCTGTCGTCGACAGCCACGCTGCATCGTCGGCCCAGGCCATCTTTTGGGCTGCGCAAGCCGTTGAGGCAGGAGCCCAAGAAGTCGTCGTGGCCGGGGGTGTCGAGGTCATGTCGGTGGTGCCACTGGGCGCGCCGCTCGCACAGCCTGCCATCGGCAAGCCTTACGGGGCCAGGCTCACGGCCAGGTACAAAGGTGCCGCCGGGCTGCTCCCTCCCGGTCTTGTGGCTGAAGAGGTGGCAAGGCGTTGGCGCCTCACGCGAGCCCAGCTCGACGAATGGGCCAACGAAAGCGCCGCAAGAGCGCTCCGCGCGGAGGCGCAGCCTCCCGGTTTCATAACCCCTGTCCGCCAGGAGCGGCTCGTCCTGCCGTCCCCGGCCGAGCAGGTGCCGGTGAAGGCAAAGCGGCGCCCACGAGTGCCCGCACTGCTTTCTACCGACGAAGCTGTTGCGCTGGGCCGGAAACGGGACATCGCCAAGTTGCGGCCCGCCTACCTGCCGGGAGGGCTGGTGACCGCTGCCAACATGGCAGCAGAAGGCGACGGGGCCGCCGGAGTCGTCGTCACGAGCCTGGCGGCGGCGCGCCGGCTCGGGCTGCGGCCGAAGGCGGAGCTGCTCGCGTTTGCCTCGGGAGGGGCGTCACCTGAGGTCTGGCCGATTGCTGCGGTCCCGGCAACATTTTCGGCGCTACAAAAAGCGGGCCTCGCCGTAACTGACGTCGACCACTGGTTCGTTTACGAGAGCAGCGCCGCCGGCCTGCTCGCCTGGGCTTGCGAGACCGGCGTCAAGTTGTCCGACGTCAACGCCAACGGCGGGGCCCTCGCTACAGCGGCGCCGGTCGGGGCAATAGGGGCTGGCTTGTTCGCCGAGGCCGTCGCCCGTCTCGGGGAGAGCCGCAACGGTACCGCCGTCGTCTGCGCCGCCGGAGAGGGCGGGGTGGCGAGCGCATGCGTGCTCAGCTCCCTGGGCTGAACCCGACCGGGCTCGTATTTCCACAGTTGTGGACTAACCTGGGGAGTGTCACACGGATGTAACTTTGTTGTAACTCGCCTGTCGCCTGCGTGTCATCCGCTTGGCAGAGCAGCCGAAATGTGGGTCGGCTTTAGGTGCGGGCCGAAGGCGCGTCGTGCGCCGTCGGGCAGGTGGGTACGTGGAGGCACGCGCTCCATCGGGCCACCGGCGTAACCTTCGTGCGCACGTCCGCGCGGTGTGACATGAGGTCCGGCTTCGTCGCCCCAGACGGACCAGCCGGGCTGCGGGTAGCGGGCGAACATCTCCAGGTAGGGGCCGGGCGAGCACCGCTGGATGAGGTCGTACTGCTCATCTGGCTTTCGCGAGTGCTCCCGCTTTCGCGATTCGATCATGTTCACCTGTGAACGGCCTGCCGGCAGCGTCCGCATGCTGCCGCGGACACCGAACAGGAGGGGCTCGGTGACGTTGCGGAAGTAAAACCCGACGCCCCGGCCATCAGGGCCGCCGTCTTTGCGCCTCTTGGCCCAGATCAGGTTGGACACGTACCGAAAACCCCATGCCTCCATGACCCGGGTACCCTCAGGCAGCAGCGCGTTGGGCACCCAGAGGTACAAGTGCGCGTCCCGGGCGGCGACGGAAGCGACGTCCAATGAGCAAAGCGTCCCCAGGTCCATGGTCGAATAACGGTCCAACCGGCGGTGCTCGGGCGCGACCTTGCCAGTCCTGTTCCTAAAGCGCCAGGGCGGGTCGGCGAGTATTGTCCGCCAGCCGCCCTCGATGGTTGGGAAAGGGGGAGGCGGCCGCTGCTCGCGCAAGGGGGCAGGCTCGGCAGCAAGATCTTTTTGGCCCACGGGAAAAAGATCTTCCCATACCGCGCGCCGTCGTCGTGCCATGGAGCGGCAGGCCGGAGGCCGGTATCGTGTCGGGATGGGCGCAACGGGCTGTAAATCGAGCTGCTGCGGCTCGCCGTGGTGCGCAAGCGCTCGCGAGGTATGGCGATGCTCGCTCTGTTAAACCCGACGAGCTTCGTCACCTCGTCGGGCTACGCGGCCATATTCCTGCTCTGCGTCCTCCAGTCCTGCTGCGTCCCCACTTCGTCCGAACTGACGCTCGGTATCGCAGGGGTCCTCGCTGCGGAGGGCAAGCTAAACCTGCTGGCTGTCATCCTTCTCGGAGCCCTTGGCGAGGTCATCGGTTCCTACATCGCCTGGGTCATCGGCCGTACGTTCGGACGCGCATTCGTCGACCGCTTCGGCAAGTACCTGCTGCTCAGCCATCAGGATCTCGATAGAGCCGAGGCTTGGTTCCGCGGCCACGGCAACTGGGGCGTCTTCGTAAGCCGCCTGGTACCGGTCGTACGCAGCTTTGTTGCCTTACCCGCCGGCGTGGCAGAAGTCCCCTTGCTCCGTTTCGGCCTCCTCACCGCTGCCGGGAGCATCGTCTGGGACACGGCAATGGCCTCGATCGGTTATGAGGTGGGGAGCCGCTGGAAGTCGGTGATGCACGGCGTGACCGACGCGGGTTACATCCTGGCCGTCCTTGTCGTGCTCGCTATAGCCGTGTTCCTGCTGCACAGGTACAGGTCCTACAAGGCGGCGACTACTGGAGGCGGGGCCCACTGGGAAGCGGGCCGGGCAGGCGGGGCGCACTCGAGGGGTGGCCGCAGGGGCCCTGCCGGGCCGGGCGGGGCGGGGGGCGTCGACGACGCCTCTATCCAGCCCGGCGAAGGCGAGCAGCTTGACCCGCCGGCGGGCCCGGGGGTTGGTGGCGTCAGTCCCCGTCGGCGGCCTTGAGCGCGGCGCCGGCATCTTTGTCCACGGTCCATCGGCCGGGCGAGAGATGGTGCTCGCGAGCCCATGACACCGTGAACGGGTCGCTCCCTGCGTCTTCGAGGAGGCGTGCGCCCAGGGAGTCGTGAACCAGGTAGAGGCCGGCGCGTGCTCGCCACGAGCTCGCATGGCGGGCCTGCGCGCCCTCCGACCAGTTGAGGAGCCGTTCGCGGCCGGCGGCCATGGTTGCAAGGGTCACGGCCACCCGGCTGAACGTCCCGAGGGACGACTCGAGCTTGCCGACATCGTGAAGGAGCGCGGCGGCGACGACCTCCCTCGGCACGTCTGCGGGGGCCTCGGCTCCCTCGGCTGTTCCCGGTCCCTGCTCGCGCAACAGCTCGAGGGCCTCTTTTGCCACGCCTACGGCGTGGCGCCGGTCGGGCCCGGACATCCGGTGCCAGAGGGACCGCTCCCCCTCTAGCAGCGAGCGCAGTGCCCAATCCTCGTCCTCGGCGCACGGGCCTGCCGGCGAAAGAGCGCCGAAAAACCTCGAGCCCAGGTGGCGCCAAGAGCCGAAGCCTCCGTGCCGAGCCGTCTGCGCGCCGGCCACAAGTGGTGGCCGGTCTATCGGTACTGAGTCGAAATGGCGAAGCCGCAGATGATGAGCCCTAGCCCCCCGAGCAGGTACCAGTTGGAGGGCGCTGAAGGCAGGAGGCTGATGTAGTTGAGGACGATCATCAGCAAGCCCGCAGCGAAGAAGGCCAGCATGAACGCCGGGACCCACCACGAACTGTGGCGGTAGTCCATCGGGAGGGGGGCTGTATAACGGCCGCTCGAGGTGGCGCCACCGAGGGCTTGCCGGCGTGCGTCCGCGCTGGGGGTGACCCTGCCGGGTGCGTCCTTGGTACGTCGTGGCATGGGTAGAGATTACTGTCGGTTGCAATGACCGCCAAGGTGCTCGTCGTCGACAACTACGACTCGTTCGTCTACAACCTCGTCCAGTACCTGGGCCAGCTCGGTGTGGAGCCCGTTGTAGTCCGTAACGACGCCATCACCCTTTCGGAGATCGCCTCGGTTGCCCCCGCCGGCATCGTGATCTCACCGGGGCCGGGCCGCCCCGACAGCGCCGGGATAAGCGTCCCGTTGGTGCAGGCCTTCGCCGGCCGGTACCCGGTGCTCGGCGTCTGCCTCGGCCACCAGGCGATCGGGTACGCGTACGGGGCGCAGGTCGTGCGTGCGCCCGAGTTGCTGCACGGCAAAACCTCCGAGGTCCACCACGACGGCCGCTCGATATTTTCCGGGCTGCCGGCCCCGCTGACAGCGACCCGCTACCACTCCCTTGTCGTCGACCGGGGCACGCTCGGCCCGGACCTCGAGGTGAGCGCCTGGACGGCGGACGGGACCGTCATGGGGTTGCGCCACAAGCGCTTTGCCGTCGAGGGTGTCCAGTTTCATCCCGAAGCGGTGCTCACCGAGGCTGGTCACCAGTTGCTCGCCAACTGGCTCGGGCTTTGCGGTGTGGTGCCGGCCAGCCTCGAGCCTCCCGCGCCAGCAGCCTTCGTCTAGCCGCCCCGCCCCGGCGGCCCGCGCACGGCTCCAAGGTTGCGCGCGGCTACCCCGGCACTGTTGGCGGGCTCGTACCACCTCCGCCGTTGGCCGCCGCAGAGGTCGTCGTACTCGAGGCGACTGTCGTCGAGGTGGCGGTGGCGGAGGTGGTCGTGCTGGCAATAGTCGTTGTTGTGGCCGGCGCCGTCGTCGTAGGCAGCGTGGTGCTGGTGGCTGGGGGCGGCGTGGTCGTGGTGGTAGTGGTGGTCGTTGCGACGGTCGTCGTGGTCGGCTTGGGCTTGGTGGTCGTCGGGCCGGTGTACACGCCGACGTAGATCGTCACGGCCGAGCCTTGCCGGATCGAAGATCCCGGGGTCGGATGGCTGTTTACCACGTAGCCGTTTTGTGCCGGGTTGCTGACAGGCTCAGGCTCGACCGCAAAGCCGAGGTTGGCGGCAGCGAGCTCTTGTTGTGCCTTGGACTCGCTCTGGCCGTCCAGGTTGGGTGGTACCACCGTCATCGCCTGCCCGCCCGACACGTAAAGTGTCACTTTGGTACCCCAGGGTTCGACGTTGCCTTGCGACGGGTCCGTATACGCGACGAAACCCGCCTTGATGGTCGACGAGGGTACGTTGACGATCGGGCCGGGTGTGAGGTGGTCGGCCGAAAGCTTTGCGCCCGCGACATCGGGGCTCATGCCCTGCAGATCCGGCACGACTACTGTCGCTCGGCCGGCGGAGCAGTACACGGTGACGGTATTGCCCTGGGAATCTTTCTGACCACCCACCGGGCTCGTCGAGATGACGTGGCCCGACGCCACAGTGCTGCTGTTTTTGGGGATGTTCTTGTAGACGAAACCCTTCGAATGAAGGTCTGTATCCGCAGTGCTGCAAGTCAAGCTCGTGAGCACCGGGACCGCAACTTGGGGCTGGCCGCTGCTCACGTCGAGCGTGATGGTGCTCGTGGGCGGGACGGCCTGGCCTGCTGCCGGGACCGAGCTGATCACGAGACCTCCCTGGACGAGGGAGCTGCTTTCGTAATGCACAGACGGTTTGCCGAAACCTTTGGCGGTGAGGGCCTGTTCGGCTTGTGACAGGGTCAGGTCCTTGACGACTGGCACCGTGATGTCCGTCGGTCCTCCCCACCAGCCGGCGTTGCGCCCGATAAAGAAAACGAGCACGCCGAGGACCGCGATCAGGACGAGGAAAAGCGAACCCCACCAGCCCGCTCGGGAGCGCCTTTGGGGCTCCGGCGCCGCGTAGCCGGTCTGGTAGGCCGCCTCGGGGCCGAGGACGCTCGTCTGGTGGCCGGTCGGCTGGCCGACGTACGTCGGGTCGTAGGCGGAGTAATAGGGGGGCGGGCTGCCGATAGCGCGCGTCGGTTGCGCGCCGGTGGCCTGCGAGGCCAGCACCGGCTGGCCTCTTTGGAACCGTATCAAGTCGTCGCGCAGGTCGTTAGCGCTCTGGTACCGCTCCTCGGGGTCCTTGGCCATTGCCGCCATAACGATCGCTTCGAAATCCGGCGGCACCGAGGGGTTGATGCTCGAGGGGAGCGGCGGGTACTCGCGGACGTGCTTGTAAGCGATCGCTACCGGGCTGTCCCCCGAAAAAGGCGGTCTTCCCGTGACCATTTCGTAAAGGACCACCCCGAGCGAGTAAACGTCGCTACGGGCGTCCACGGGTTGGCCCTGCGCCTGCTCCGGTGAGAAATAGGTTGCCGTGCCCATCACCGCGCCGGTCTGGGTGAGGCCTTCGCTGGCGTTGGTGACCGCACGCGCGATGCCGAAGTCCGCCACCTTGACTTGGCCGGTGCGGTCGATGAGGACGTTCCCTGGCTTCACGTCGCGGTGGATGACGCCGCGACGATGGGCAAAATCGAGAGCGCTTGCTATGTCGGCCCCGATCGCCGCAGCGCGACTTGCGGGAAGTGGGCCCTGGCGGATCAACGAAGACAGCGTTTGCCCGTCGATGTACTCCATGACGATGAAATAGGTGTGCTCGCCTTGGCCCCAGTCATAGATCGAGACGATGTTGGCGTGGGAAAGGTTCGCGGCTGCCTGTGCCTCTCTCCGGAACCGTTCCACGAACGAAGGGTCGGAGGAAAGCTCGGGGAAAAGGACCTTGATCGCGACCGGCCTGTCGAGCAGCAGGTCTTGTGCGAGGTAAACCTGTGCCATCCCCCCGCGGGCGATGTGGCGGACCAGTTCGTAGCGGTCGCTGAAGACTTCAGGAGATGACATGCCGGCCACAGCCTATGAGTGTCTTGGTGCCCGGGTGTTGGCGCGTGGCGCTGTTGCCTCCGCGAGGCTCGTTCACGTCTCCCCCTTTTCCAGGTACGCTTGGATAATTGCCTTCGCAATTGGGGCGGCAATTGTCCCGCCCTGGTACTCGTCAGCGGGTGGTTGGTCCTCGACCAGCACGGCAACTGCGATCTTGGGGTTGGGCACCGGCGCGAATGCCACGAACCAAGTTTCGATGTAAGGGCCGCCTGTTTGCGCCGTGCCTGTCTTCCCAGCGACCTGGATCCCGGGGATCCGGGCCTCGACCCCGGTGCCGTTGGGGCTGTTTACGACCGAAAGCATCAAGTTGGTGAGGTGCTTCGCCGTCGCGGGGGAAGTAGCCGTGAGCCAGACGCTCGGCTTGTACGACGTGACCGTTTGCCCCTGTGAGCCGGTCACGTCCGCCATGAGGTGGGGGGTCATGATCTTGCCCCCATTTGCGATCCCAGCGGCGTCCAGAGCAAGTGTGAGGGGCACAGCTTGGACACTTTCCTGCCCGATGGCAGATTTGGCCAAGGCGCCCGCGTTTTGAAAAAATGAGCTGGCGGGCGGGAAATAGGATTCGGCGACTCCCGGGAGGTCGAGCGGCGGTACCTTGTCCCACCCGAACGCCCTGGCTTCTTCTGCCAGTTTGTCCCCCCCGAGGTCGAGGCCGAGACGCGCGAAGCCGGTGTCGCACGAGACGGTGAAAAGCTCAGTCAGCTTGCCGCCGCAAGCTTCTCCGCCGAAGTTGTGCAGTACTTGCCCGGCCGTGTCCGGCAGGACGAGGCCTGTCAACACCGGGATGGCACGGTTGGCGAGGGCCGGGTCGTGGTCGAACACTGCGGCCGAGGTAATCATCTTGAAGGTCGAGCCGGGGAAAAACCGTTGCCGGTAAGCGGCCGCAACTAGAGGGCTGCCGCGGTCGGCATTGAGCGATTTCCAAGCCGCCTCTTCGACTGCAGGGTTGTGGCTGGCGAGAGGGTTGGGGTTGTAGCTGGGGTTGGAGTACATCGCAAGGACAGCACCGGTCGACGGAGCCAGCGCCACGACGGCACCGGCCCTCCCGGCGAGCTCGGTCGCCGCCAGTTGTTGCAGCCAGCTGAGCGCGGTGATGTGAAGGTCGTCCGGGGCGGGCTGGTTGGTGAAAAACTCCTTTATTTGCTGGAGGTCTTTCGGCAAGGTGACGGGAGTATTGGCTTCGCTGAGGACGGAGCTGTACTCGTCCTCGAGCCCGTCCGTGCCGTAGATAAAGGAAAAATAGCCCGTGATCGAGCCGAACAGCGCACCCTGCGGGTACTCGCGCTGGTACTTGTACTGGTCGTTGCTCGGGACCGACTCGGCGAGGGTAACCCCATCGGCCGAGATGATGGCCCCACGGGGAGCAGTGAACTGGGCGAGGACGTCGCGCGTGTTGAGCGGGTTGCTGTTGAGGGCGCCTGCGTGGAACACCTGCAGGTAGCTGAGTTGCACAAAAAGCGCCGCCAAAAGGAGGCAGGTACCCGCACCCGCCCAGCGGACCCGTTGGTTGACCTTGTTCATCGTGCCGCCAACCCCGCTCCGGTCGGGCTCAACAGGCCATCGGTTGCCAGAGCCGTGGTCACGCCTGCCAAAGGCGCCAACCGCGCTGCCGCAAGAGCGGCCTCGTTGGCGTTGTCGTTGGAGATGCGCAGCAGTACGGCGAGGAGGATGTAGTTCGACACGAGCGAAGACCCGCCGTAGGACACGAACGGCAAGGTGATGCCCGTGATGGGGATCAACCTGGTAATGCCGCCCACCACGACGAACACTTGGACACCGAGCAGCAGCGACAACCCCGTACCGAGCAATTTGCTGAAAGAGCGCTGCGAACGCACTGCCGTGCGAAGCCCCGAGCCGACCATGAGCAGGTAGGCGATGAGGAGTGCCGCCAGCCCGACGAGCCCGACTTCCTCACCGATCGAAGCAAATATGAAGTCGGTGGACGCCTCGGGTATCACCTGGGGGTTACCCTGGCCCGGGCCCAGGCCCCACAGCCCCCCAGCGGCGAGAGCGAACCATCCCTCGATTATCTGGTAGCCGGACGTAGCGAAATGCGACCAGGGGTAAAGCCACGCCTGCACGCGGGTCTGGGCGTGATGGATCACGTCGAGCGCGAAAACTGTGCCGAGAGAGAAGAGGATCGCACCAAGCCCGAGGTAAGCCCACCTACCCGTCGCAACCCATAGGAGCGAGACGAACAGGGTGAAAAAGAGGAACGACGAGCCGAGGTCGTTCTCGGCCAGGAGGATCAGCAGGGAAACCCCCCATGCCGCGATCAGGGGCGCCACGTACCGGGGTTCGAGGACCAGCCACCGGCCGATCCGGCGCGTGCCCGTGGCGAGCAGGTCAGCGCGCTCGGCGAGGACGGATGCAAAAAAAATCCCCAGCGCAACCTTGGCAAACTCTTCGGGCTGAAAACTGAGGGGCCCGATGTGCACCCAGAGGCGCGCACCGTTGATGTCCTCGCCTATGTGCGGCAAGAGGGGCAGGACGAGCAGGGCGATGCCGCCTGCTGCGATCGTGTACCTGTACCGCTCGAGGTTCGGGGCTTGGGGGAACAGGACAAGCGTCAGGACAAAAGCGATTACGCCGATCGCCGTCCACGTTGCTTGCGCCGAGGCCTCGGACGGGTCGATACCGGTGATGAAGACATAACCCATGCCGTTGAGGAGCGCCGCGAGGGGCAGGAGCACCGGGTCAGATTCCGGTGCCAGGCGGCGCAAAGCGAGGTGCGCCGCGAGCATGAGGGCGAAGACAAGAGCACCGAACGCGGCGATGTGGGCCGGGAGCGCCCCCGCCTTGCCCAAGGTCGCGAGGGTGTACAAACTTCCCGTAAGGACGAGGACGAGCAGGATCATCCCCAGCTCGCTGCGCCGGCGCGCCGGGCGCTGCCAGATGACGGCGTTCATGCCCTCATTGGGGGCGCTTGACCTTGGGTGCCGTCTGCTTGGCAGATGTGGGCACCTTGGGCGCAGTCGTCGGGCTTTGCTGCGCCTTTGCCGGGGACTTCGCCGACGTGGTGGCCACACTCGCCGTGGGACCGGTGGCGGCACGGTGGCGGGGAGCGCCTTTTGCGCTCGGCGGGACCAGAGCCTGGGCCTCTTTTTCCTCGCTCACGAGGCGGTTTATGTAGAGCTGCGCTTGAGCCAGCGAGGACTCGACCTGGCCTGCCCGCAGGACAGGCAACCAGGAGGTCTCGACTGACGACGACGTATAAATGGTCCGCTCGGCAACGGTGGGCTCAAACCAGAGCACCCCGCCGGGCCGCCCCTGGAAGACCGTTATCCGGCCACTCGAGATCGTGACGAAATAGGCGGCGCGGGAGTACCACGCCAGGCAAGCGACGGCCCCTCCGACCACCACGAAGAGAGCGAGCACGAAGGCGGCAACCCGCCACGTCACCCGGCTGGGGGCCGGCCGCCCCGGCCCAGCCCTGCGGTGCTGGAGGCCCTCGCGGCGCCCGGGTGCCCGGTCGCGTGGCGCTCCCTCACCGAGGACGGTACTGCCATCGACAGCTGCCGCCGGGCTTTCGTCCGAGCCGTCGAAGGGCTCTCGAGCACCGGCGCCGTCCCCCGGTGCCGTGCCCAGTGCGGCCGGCTCGACCGGGGCGGCCGCGGTGGTGTCCCCGGGTGCAGGCATCCCTGCTTGGGCCGGACTTGCCGGCCCGCGCACTTCTACACGGCTCTCGGGGCTGTTGTCGTTGGGGAGGACGTCCACGACGACGACAGTGACGTTGTCGCTCCCCCCGCCCGAGTTGGCCAGGTAGACGAGTTCCTTGGCCGCCTCCTCCGGGTCGCCGAAACGGCGCAGGACTGCGGCGATCTGGCTATCCGAAGCCTCGCGAGGAAGGCCGTCGCTGCACAGGACGAAGCGGTCACCGTGGCGGGGGGCCATCTCGATCAGGTCGACCGCCACGGACGGCTCGACGCCGAGCGCTCGCGTCAGGACGTGGCGCTGGGGGTGGACTGTGGCTTGTGCCGGGGTGATCTGGCCCTCGTCAACGAGCTCCTGGACGAGGCTGTGGTCGATCGTCAGTTGGCGGAGGGTGTCGTCCCGGAACAGGTACACGCGCGAGTCGCCGATGTGGGCGATCGTCAACCCGTTGGTCCCGTCGGCTTGCTCGACCACCGCCAGAGCCACCAGCGTGGTCCCCATCCCGAGCATGCCCCTGTTGGTCCTTGCTTGTTCCCAAACCGCTCGGTTAGCCGCCTTGGCGGCCCCTTCCAGGGACTCGGGGGTCCGCTGGCCGCTTGCGTCGAAGGCGGCCTCGAGTGCCCGGATAGCCGTGGCCGAGGCCACTTCGCCCGCCGCGTGGCCGCCCATCCCGTCCGCCACGGCGTAAAGCCCCGGGGCTACCAGGAGCTGGTCCTGGTTGTTCGCCCTGACGAGGCCGACATCTGTCGCAGATCCGACGAGGAGCCGGCTCACCGCTGTAGCTCCAGCACAGTGCGCCCGACCTGGACCCTGTCACCTCTGTGCAGTGGCGTGGCGACCGATGCCGGGCGGCCGTTGACGAGGGTCCCGTTGGTAGAGCCAAGGTCTTCGACCCACAGCTCGTCCCCGCGCCGGAAGACCCGCGCGTGGACCTGGGAGACGAAGCTGTCCGCCGTCAGGGAGACGGCGCACCCTGGAGCACGGCCGATCGTCAGCTCGTCGGCGAGAGCGTAGGAGGCGCCTCCCCCAGGTACGACGACAACGAGCCTCATGTCACCTGCTTTGCCGCGGCGCCGGCCCCGCTGCACTTGCGGTGGCACTGTTTGCGCCGGTTCGCTCGAGGCCGCGACGAGGCGTGGCTCCTTCAGCTCGACCCAAACCGCTCTGACGACCCGCAAGAAAAACAGGTATAGCAACGCCAGGAAGACGTACTCGAGGAACCTCTGCGCCGGCTCGGGCACCTAGGTCTCCCCGGACCGCCCCGGGCTCGAGCCTGTCTCAGCCGCCTCGAAGCGCACGCTGGTCGACCCGACCGTGATCTCGTCGCCGTCCTCGAGCTGCTGGGCGCCGCTGATCTTCGACCCGTTGACCTTCGTCCCGTTGGTGCTCCCGAGATCGGCGACGATCCAGGAGTTGTCCGGGCCGCGGCGCACTTCGGCATGCTTGCGGCTCACCCCCGAGTCGGCGATGGCGAGCTCGCACTCTGGCAGCCTCCCCAGCGTGACGCTCGTCTGCTCGAGCAGGACACGGCGGCCATCGGGGAGCGTCAAAGTGGCCGTCCCCTGCTCGGGCGCCATGTCGCCTGCTACCAGCAAAGTGCCGGGCCGGAGCGCGTCGTCGGTCTCGATCGTCACCCGGACCGGCCCGAGGAACGTGTACCCCTCGGTTTTGGCATGCTCGCGCGCCACCTCGATCAGCTCCTTGACCAGCTCTTCTTCTATCGGCTTGAACTTTTCCCTGTCCGTAGCCGACAGGAGCACCTGGAACGAGTTGGGGACGAGCACCCCTTTTGGCGCTACCGCCCGCCGAAGGTCCATCTCGCGGGTGAGCCGCCGGCCGATCTCAACGGGCTGGAGGCCGCTCCGGAACACTCTTGCGAACGCACCCTCCACGAATCGCTCGAGGCGGCGCTCGAACTTCTGCAAGCCCATTGTCGGCGCATAGTACCTTCGCAGCCCGCCCTGCTGATGCACGCTAGGCTCCTGGCGCCGATGGGGAGATCTTGCCGTCGGCTTCCGGCCTGGTCGCCGCGCACCACCGCCGCCCTCCTCGTAGCACCGCTGGCCGCGGCACTGTCGACTTCACCGGGACGCCTTGTACCCCTTCCGAGCAGGCATGACGCGCCGGCTTTGGGCTGGGCTGCGGCTGCCTCGACCCTGTACGCGCCCGCCCCGGCGATGGCAGCCGGGCAGGGGTTCTCGCTGCTGACGGAGCCGGCAGCAGGCCTCTCCGCCATTTACGACCTCATCACCTCGGCGAAGAGGTCGGTCGACATGACGATGTACGAGTTGTCCGACCCGGTCGCCGAACGGGATCTGGTCGCGGACGCACGGCGAGGCGTCAAAGTCCGCGTCGTCCTCGACCAAAACCTCGAAAGGTCCTACAACACGCCTGCTTACGATTACCTCGCAGGCCACGGCGTGGCGGTCCATTGGGCGCCGAAGGCGTACGACGCAACTCACCAGAAGACGATCACGGTCGACGGTGAGGTGGCGGCCGTGATGACCCTGAACCTCACGCCGGAGTACTACTCGACGAGCCGCGATTTCGCGGTGCTGGACAGGGGCCCTGCCGATGTCGCGGCCATCGGAGCTGTTTTCGACCGCGATTTCGCGGGTGAGGCGCCGTCCCCCGAGCCCCCCGGGGCCGACCTCGTATGGAGCCCGGGGGCGGACGCTGCCCTCGTCGGGCTTATCGGGTCAGCGAGGCACACGCTCTATGTCGAGAACGAGGAAATGAGCGAGTACACGATCGTCGATGCGCTCGAGGCTGCAGCTCGCCGCGGGGTCGACGTGGAGGTCGTCATGACGTACCAGTACTCATGGGCGCACGATTTCGACGAGCTTGCACGATCCGGGGTGCACGTTGGGACCTACGCCGAGGACGCTCCCCTCTACATCCATGCCAAGGTGATCGACGTCGACCCCGGGTACCCCGACGAGCGGGTTTTCATCGGTTCGCAAAACTTCTCGTGGGCAAGCCTCCAGTACAACCGGGAGCTCGGCCTCGTAGTCGGCCGGGACCAGGCAGCCATCGTCGGCTCCGTGGCGGCGACGGTGCGTTCGGACTACGCCGAGGCGTCTCCTTGGGAGGCTTGACCGTCCTCATGTAGCCTGAGGCAGTCACTCGGGCGAGTGGCGGAATTTGGCAGACGCGCAGGATTCAGGTTCCTGTGTCCGCAAGGACGTGGGGGTTCAAGTCCCCCCTCGCCCACCCCGCTTGAGCAGGTCTTTTGGTCCTCGCGGGTCCGGTCGGCGTTTCCTCTCAGCAACGATTTGCTAACCGCTTGTTAACCGGGGTGGACACGCGCTAACAGAGGGGGTTGTCCGTCCGAGGTTGGGCGGGGTGAGGTCAGGCGACCTTGATGAGGATGGCAGCGGAGGACGGCTCAGGGACCGGCTCGCCGTCAACGCGCATTCCCTCGATGTGGAAGGCGATGGCTTCCCGTATCAGTCGCTCCACGTCCTCGCGGCTCTCGCCGGCGGCGACGCACCCAGGCAGGTCAGGGACATAAGCCCCCCAGGCGCTGCCCTCGTGCTCCAGGACGACTAGGTACTCCCTCATCGCTGTCCTTTCAGACCTGCCTGTCGCCAGATGTTGGCCAGCGTACCGCTCGGCACCTCGCTGCCCAGGTGGCCAGCCACGGTGATGACTGCCACCTCGCCGGCCCGCCGGAACTGCCGGTGAGAGCCACGCTGGCGCACCATTTGCCACCCGTTGTCCCCGAGGATGCGGATCACCTCGCGTACCGTCAATGACGGCCCTCACCGGTACTGCCCGGACGAGGCTGCTTGTCGAACACGGGCGCTGCGACCTTGTTTGCGGCATCCCGGTCGAGGTCGGGGAGCACGTGCTGGTAGATGTCGGCCGTCACCGCCGTCGTGCTGTGGCCCAGGCGGTCCGCCACGACCCTGGTGGGCACTCCCGCGGCGAGGGCCAGTGTCGCGTGCAGGTCGCTACCCCGGCGCGCCTACTCGCCGCGGTAAACCAACGAGAGACCTGTTTGGGGCGTAGGGGCGCCTTGGGTGGGTCGGCACCACCAGCCGCGTTGCGGGCCAGGAGTTGCCAGCGGACAGCATCGCGCAGTGCCCGGTGGAGCGTCGCATGAACCCGTCGGATCGAGGCCGGGCTCAGCGCTTGGCGGCCGCCCCAGCCGCCGCGCAGCGAACCATAAAAGGCGTTTATGGCCGCAGGGGTCACTTGCTGAAGCCGCAAATGGCCGAAAGCAGGACTGAGGTAGCAACGAACGTGCATCTCATAAGAAGAAAACGTCGTGGGCCTGAGCGTGCCTTTGGCCGCCGGCAACCAGGTGTTGCGAAGGAAGTCGGCGACGGTCAGCTTGCTCGGCTCGACGTACACCCCTTCCTGTAAGGCGTGCATGGCGGAATTGAGAGCCAACCGGGCGTCCTTTTTTGTCCTAAACCCGCCCTTGGCTTTCTGCCGCCGCCGCCCTGAAGCATCGCGGCCGGTGTCGACGACGTAAGTCCACGTCTCATCCCGGCAGTACAAGTGTCCCGGCACCAATCCTCCTCCGTGATGCGCGACCAAGCCGCAGTCAACCGGTGAGCCGTAAGGAGGCTTCCGTAGGTTCCCGGCGAGAGCCTCGAAACCCACTTCCCCTCGATAGACGGTCAAGAAGCTAGTAACCAGCACCGACCGGAACGCGTGCTTCCTCGTGGCGTCGAGCAAGCACCCACTCGGCCAATCGCCTATAGCCCGGACCAACCGTCATCAGTAGCTGGAGGCGGTCCGCATTTCTCGTAAGTGGCTGTATCAACCGGGCAACTGAGCCGCCAAACTGTGTCGTGCGGCACGATCCGGAACTGGGATGGACGATCCGGGAGCAGTACCTTTAGAGAGAGAGTGGCCTTCACGCGCATCACCGTAGACCCCGCTGTCATGCGTGGGATGTCTTGCCTGCGAGGACTTCGCGTCCCCTTGGTGACCCTCGTGTCTATGGTCACCGACGGCATGAGCGCCGAGGAGCTCCTCACCGACCTCCCCTACGTGGTCCACGAGGACATCGCCGAGGCCCTTCGGTTCGCGGTTGACGCTGTCCGCGAGCGGGACCTCCAGCCGTTACCCGGGCTGACGTGGACCCCCTGCCCAGCCCGAACTTGACAACTACCGGGTCGGGCCGGGTGGCGAGTAGCAGTTCCAGTCCGGGAACCCCGGAAGCGCCGTTCCCAGGCACAGAGCCCATAACTGGGTTTGCCGAGCGACTGCTGGCGGTCATCGACGAAGGGCGACGTACCGCGACCTACAAGTTGGCCGTATTGACGGCTTTGATGGACTGCTGTGGGGAGGCTGTCTCAAACCTAGGGCAAGCACCTACGGAGTTGCCCACCAGAGCGATTGCACGAAGGGTTGCCTCCGTCTACTGGCCGCAGCTCCGTCTCTTCCCTGCGCCAGGCCGAACCGTAGAACTTCGCCAGATAACCACCAAGTCCGCCGTCGTGATCGAGGTGCTCAGGACGGCGTTCCAAGCGCTGCCGAACTTAGCAAGCTGGGAGGCTGCCGAGTCGGAGCTCCCCCATGACCATGTCGGTCAGGTGCTAGACGTGGTAGAGCTGACGGTCGCCCGCTATCCCCTTGTCCGTCTCCAGACCGTCGATGGCGTTCCCCAGCCGTTCCTCTATGAGCTCGATTGGGGAGAAAACGTGACATTGGCGCAGCTACGGGCGGGCTCGGGCGCGGTGGTCCGCCTTCGGACAGGTGCCGGAGACCAACTCATACGCCTGGCTCCCTTGGTGCGGCCGCTGATCCAACTTCACTGGGTGCGCATGGTTGCGTCCTTGAACAACCTGGGCCTCATGGAGGACGACCTGCACCGGCACCTGTTTGGCGCCGAGCGCGTTTCCTTCCCGCCTCGGCTGCGAGCCGACTTGGCTCGCCTTCAGGACGGGGCTTGCTTCTACTGTGGCGAGCCCATTTCGACCTCGGCCGTCGATCACTTTCTCCCGTGGTCAAGATGGCCCAATGACGCCGTGGAAAACCTCGTTATTGCCCACCCTTCGTGCAACATTCACAAGTCCGATCACGTCCCCGGGCCGTCCTCGCTTGCCCGATGGGCTGACCGGATGAGGAACCAGGGCGCAAGCCTGGCAAGCCTCGCGGCTCAGGCACATTGGCGCTCAGATCCGGAGCGGACTACCTCTTTGGCCCGTAGCCTCTACGCCCACATTCCTGAGGGCGCGCCCCTCTGGGACGGCCGTAACGTCGTCACAGGAGCCCGTCGTTCGGAGCTTCTCGGCCTGCTTGCGACGCTCTGACGCACGCTTGTCCCGCCGCCACGGGGTGTCATGGTTCGTTCCGCGCAATCGATGCCGCGTCCACGGAGGCCAACCTTCGCCGTCTCCAGTGGCGTCTCACCCAGACGAGCAGATCTACGACCTGGTCGTTATTGTCGCGGTCGACGCTTGCTCCAGCTAGTGACGCGCCCGGCCCAGCGGTCTGGACGGGAGCGCCGGAGTGCAGGACGATGTGGCCCGGCGGCACTATGTCGTTCGCCGCCATGCCGATCCCCGAGAACCATGAACCGGCGATCCCATGAGTGCTCTCAACGCCCGGGACCAATCGGCTCGTTTCCGCCATAGGGAAAGCTTGGAACGCCGCCCGGTCGCAGGAAATATGGACCATTTTCTCCTCGGCGTGAGCGAAGCGGAGGGGCACCAGGTGCCCCAAGGCGATACGGCCTAGGGGCTCTACGACGACATGGCTGAGCACATAGCTGGGAGCCGCAGCGGAATAGCCAATGACAAGGCTCCTCAACGTCCCGACCACTCCGTCTGTACATTTGACTTTCGCGCCGAGGACGAAGCGTTCCGTGCTCTCACGGTACCAGGGGGCAGACTGGGGTGGACAAGTGCTACGGAGTGGCTCCTTCCACCTCGATCAGGCACAAACCCCCCGAAAATCTATGGCTGCTGGCGGGTCTTCGCAGGGTACCCCTTGATCGAGACGTCCCAGGGTGCCGCACCAAGCACGAAGATCGCGCCGCTAGCGTAGACCTGGAAGCACGGCGAAGAGACCTTACCGATTACGACCCTGGAATAGGTCCCGGGTTGAGAGCAGGCGGGAAAACGTCTCGGGCGACTGGTTGCGCGACGGTGCCCTTAGGGTTCCACAGGGTCACCTCTTCTTGGGAGCTGCCGCAAGCCAGTTCAAACTCGCTAGCGGGCACCCCCCAGGCGTTGCTGGCCGGCCCGGGCCAGTAGTGGTACTTCGCCTCGATGCCAGCGCCGTGAGGAGGGATCTCGTCGTCCCAGATCTCCTTCCCGCGCTGGGTGGTGAAGAGGCCCGATATAGTTCGAACGCCACTTCATTTGAACACGAAAAGTCCCCCACCCGCCCCCTTTGGCGGGTTGTAGCTCGCTCGTTTCCGCTTTTTCGGAGAGAAGGCGTTCACCGCCTGGTGCTACCCGCTCGGGGCCGCCTGTAGGGGGGCGGTCCTCGCCCGCAGGTCATAGGCCCTAAAGAGCGCCTAGCGCTGACCGATGGATTAGGAAACCGGCGCGCGCCGGTTGGACAGGAAATTGGCGTGGCAGCAAAAGGCCGAGGGGTCGCGCTACAGGCGGTGGCTGGAGGGCCGCCGGACGAACGTCTGGAACGGATCTGCCTCCATAACCTCCTCGCCAGCGCCAACGAGGCGATTTACTTCAAGGACCTGGAAAACCGCTTCATACTCGTGAGCCGGGGCGTCGCGCTGCACCACGTGGAGCGCCAGCTCAGGCTGGGCTTGGCCGACGGGCCCGAACCCTCTCCCGAAGACTTCATCGGCAAGAGCGACCTTGACCTGTTCGACCTGCCGCTCGCCCTGGAGTGGGTTGCCGAGGAGCAACACATCATCGATACCGGCGAGCCGATGGTCAACGTCCTGGAGCGGGATACCTACTTCCACCCTGATGCTTGGTTCGAGACGAGCAAGTCTCCCCTGGTCGACGACGAAGGCACCATCATCGGCACCTTCGGGGTCAGCCGCGACGTCACCGCCAGGGTCAAGGCAGAACAGGCCGTGATCCTGAGAGAGGCGCAGCTGCGCGCAGTACTCGACAGTTCACCTGACGCCATTACCTGCTACAGCCCGGAGTTCCGCTACGAGCTGGTCAACGCGAAGGCGCTGGCGCTCCTCGGTAGACCGGTGGAAGACGTTGTCGGCAGGACCGATGCCGACCTCGGGCGGCCCGACAAAGTCGTCACACTGCTCAGTGACGGCTTGGAGCGTGTGCTCGCTACCAAGCGGATGTGCGAGGTTGAGTACTCGACCGAGGCCGGGGGCGCGACCAGCTGGTGGCACGTCCGGATGGTGCCGCAGTTGTCCGAGGGCGGCGAGGTGACCGGGGTCATAGCCGCCGCGCGCGACCTGACCGAGCTGAAGGTGGCGCAAAGCGTGCTGGCCCACCAGGCCAACCATGACCCCTTGACGGGCCTCGCCAACCGTCTCGCCCTCACCGACAAACTGAGCCACGTGCTCTCCGGTCTTCAGCAAAAGCCAGGCCGTATCGCGCTGCTATTCATCGATGTCGACAATTTCAAAGTGATCAATGACGCTCGCGGGCACGATATCGGCGACAAGTTGCTCGTAGAAGTCGCAGACCGCCTCACCCGGGTTTCCCGGCGGGCCGACACGGTGGCACGGCTCGGTGGTGACGAGTTCGTCATGCTCGCCGGCGGTTTGTCCGAGGACGACGACGTCGACGTGCTCGCTATGCGGGTGCTGCGCAGCCTGCGCAAGCCCTTTGTCGTCGGCGGCGAGAGGTTGGGGGTAAGTGCGAGCATCGGGGTCGTCACGACGTCCGACCCGCAAGCCAAGGCGGGCGACCTCCTGCGTGACGCCGACATCGCGATGTACAGGGCGAAAGAGCAGGGGCGCGACCGTTTTGCCTTGTTTCACCCGGTGCTGCGCGAGAGCGCTACCGAGCGCCACCGCCTCGGCCGCGACTTGCGGCTGGCGGTCGAAAACAACGAGTTCTTCCTGGTATATCAGCCGATTTTTGCACTGCCGAGCAACGCTCTCGCAGGTGTAGAAGCGCTTGTCCGTTGGCAGCACCCCAAAAAGGGGGTTGTCCCACCGGCAAAGTTCATCCCCCTTGCCGAAAAACTTGGGCTGATCAATGCACTGGACGGATGGGCGCTAGGCGAAGCGTGCCGCCAGCTCTCGGACTGGGACGTCAATTTGCCGCCCCGGGAAAGGTTTACAATGGCCGTGAACGTGTCGGCCAGGCAGGTTGCCGCCTCCGGCTTCGTCGACCTCGTCAGGGCCACTCTGGCCGACCACAACCTAGAGCCTGCCCGCTTGAGCCTGGAGATCACCGAAACAGGGATGATCACTGAGTTCGACCGCACAGGCGAAGCTCTCGAGGCTCTGGTCGAGATGGGGATCCGCGTCGCGCTCGACGACTTTGGCACGGGCTATTCGTCGCTCGCGCACCTCCACAGTTTCCGGATGAACACCCTCAAGATCGACCGCAGCTTCGTGTTCCAACTGGACGGGGCCGGGAAAGAAAACGCCATCGTGGCGGGAGTGGTCGCCATGGCCCATGCCTTAGGGCTGGAAGTCGTCGCCGAGGGCGTTGAGACGGCGACGCAGTTGGGCAAGGTGGTCGCTATGGGTTGCGATTTCGCCCAGGGCTTCTATTTCGCACGCCCGGCACGCCCGGAGATGATCGCCGAGCTGGTCTCCCAGGGGCGACCAGGCCTCGAGCCGGTCAGCCCCGCAGGCGCTCCACGGTCCGCAGCTTGTTGTTGACGTCGAGGGCGGCGACCTTGTAAGCCTCCGCAAGGGTCGGGTAATTGAAAACGGCCTCCAGGAGGTAGTCGACCGTGCCTCCGCAGCCCATTACGGCTTGCCCGATGTGGACGATCTCGGTTGCCCCCGTGCCGAAGAGGTGGGCCCCGAGCAGCTTGCGGTCGACGGGCGAAACCAGGAGCTTCAACATCCCGTACGAATCACCGCAGATCTGGCCCCGTGCGAGCTCCCGGTAGCGCGAAATGCCGACCTCGTACGGCACTGACGCTTCGGTCAGTTGAGCTTCGGTGCGGCCCACGTAGCTGATTTCGGGGATCGTGTATATGCCGATAGGCATCGTCTTGTCGATCGCGCCCGTTGGTTCGCCGAGCGCGTGCAGAGCAGCGAGCCGCCCTTGCTCCATCGATGTCGAAGCGAGTGCCGGGAAACCTATCACGTCGCCCACTGCATAAATGTGCCCAGCAGAAGTGCGGAAAAACTCGTCCACTGTCACCCGGCCCCGTTTGTCCGGTGTTATCCCGACGGTTTCCAGCCCGAGGCCTTCCGTGGCGCCTTGCCTGCCGGCAGAGTACATGACCACGTCGGCGGCGACGACCTTGCCGCTCGCAAGCAATGAGATCGTCCCGCCCTCGTGGGGTTCCACCGCCTCCACGACCTCGCGGAAGCGGAAGGTCACGGCGAGGCCGCGGAGATGGAACTGGAGCGCTTCGACAATTTCCTCGTCGCAGAAGTCGAGCATCCGGTCGCGCTGCTCGATGACGGTCACCTTCGTCCCGAGAGCGGCGAATATCGACGCGTACTCGATACCGATCACCCCTGCGCCGACGATGACCATGCTGCGAGGGATCTCGTGGAGGCCGAGGATCCCGTCCGAGTCAAAAATGTGCTGGTCGTCAAAAGCGACGCTCGCCGGTCTTGCCGGGTGGGTCCCCGATGCGACGATCACCTTTTGAGCTGACAACCTCTGTTCGCCACGCGCCGAATGGACGGCGACGGTATTGGCGTCCACGAACTGGGCGCTCCCCTGCACGAGAGCAACGCGGTTTCGCGCAAGCTGGTCGCGGACTACTTCTATTTCGCGTGCTACGACATGGTGGCTCCGGCGCGAAAGGTCTTCCATCGTGATGTCCTGCTTGACCCTGTAGCTCTGGCCGTAGAGGTCGCGCTGCGACAGGCCGGTCAGGTAGAGGACGGCTTCCCGGAGCGATTTGGAAGGGATGGTCCCGGTATTGACGCAAACCCCCCCCACCACGTCACGTCTCTCGATCACCGCTGCGCTACGGCCGAGCTTGGCAGCCGCGATCGCGGCACGTTGGCCTCCGGGCCCGCACCCGATCACGAGCAAGTCGTAATCAGGCACGCTCACCCCGCGCAATGCGCACCTGCTATTTCTAGCCGTTGGCGGAGCCGACCTCCAGGGGGCTCGCCCCCGGGAGTGTTCGAGCGAGCTCGGGCAAATCGCGCCAAGCCGCCGGCGAGTGGTGGGCGGCCCGACTTGTGGCGGGCAGTGGGGCCTCGGGACACTTGGGCATGGGCCCTGAAGAGTTCCGCCGTGCCGCTCACGAACTGGTCGATTGGGTAGCGGATTACCGCCTCCGGGCGGCCGGCCTCCCCGTCCGGTCAACGGTCCCGCCGGGGGCCGTCGCCCGGGCGCTACCCGCAAGCGCCCCCGAAGAGCCCGAGACGGTGGAGGACCTGATCGCAGACCTCGACAGGGTCGTGCTCCCCGGCGTGACCCACATGCAACACCCCTCCAATTTCGCCTGGTTCCCGTCCAACGCTTCGCTCAGTTCGGTCCTGGGAGATATCGCCGCCAGCGGCATCGGCGCGCTCGGCATAACGTGGCAGTCCGCCCCGGCGCTGACCGAGGTCGAACAGGTCGTTTGCGACTGGGCGCGCCAGCTCTGCGGTCTGTCTGCCGGCTGGCACGGCACGATTGGCGACGGCGCCTCGACGGCCACCCTCGTCGCATTGCTGGTGGCGCGTGAAAGGGCGTCAGCCGGCTCGCAGAGACGGGGCGGCCTGCAGGCCGAAGGGGCGCCGCTCACCGTCTACTGCTCGGCGGAGGCCCATTCGTCTGTGGCGAAGGCGGCGCTGCTCGCCGGTTACGGGGCAGCCAACCTGCGGATGGTCCCGGTCCGCCATCCCGGCCGGGAAATGGACACCGGCGTCCTCGCCGAGCTCATGAAAGACGACGTCGCCGGAGGTTACCGGCCTGCTGCGGTGGTGGCGACGTCGGGCACGACCTCGGCAACGGCGTTCGACCCGCTCACGGAGGTCTGCGACGTGGCGGGCGAGCACGGCGCCTACGTCCACGTGGACGCCGCCATGGCCGGCTCGGCGATGCTGCTGCCCGAATGCCGTCACCTTTTCGACGGTATCGAGGGCGCGGGCTCGCTCTGTTGGAACCCGCACAAGTGGCTCGGCTCGGTCCTCGAGACATCGCTCCTGTACGTCAAAGAGCCCGGTGAACTGGTTTCGGTCATGGCCACCGACCCGAGTTACCTGCGCTCGGCCCAGGATGGCTCGGTCGTGCAGTACCGCGACTGGGGCTTGCCTTTGGGCCGCAGGTTCCGTGCGCTGCGCCTGTGGGCGCTGCTCAGGCTGGAAGGCGCGGCAGCCATCCGAGCCCGTCTGCGGCGTGATCTCGAGAACGCGCAGCGCCTGGCGTCGCTCATCCCCGAGGCCCAGGGGTGGGAGCTTGTCGCCCCGGTCAAGCTGCAGACGCTCTGCGTCCGCCATAGGCCGGTGGGCTTGGCAACCGAAGAGGACCTCGACCGGCACACGCTTGCCTGGTGCGAGGCGGTCAATGCCTCGGGCGCGGCCCACGTGACGCCCGCCCAGCTCGACGGCCATTGGGTCGTACGGGTGTCGATCGGCGCCGAGCCGACGGAATGGTCCCATGTCGAGGCGCTCTGGGACCTGATGCAGCAAAAGGCCGGCGAGGGAGCGCACTGACAAGGGCCGGGCGCCCGGACGGTTCGCCAAAGTGTGGGCAGGAGGGCCCTGCGGCCGTTAGCATTTTTTGGCGTCGGGGAGGTGGCCGCCACGGACAATCGCTTGTACCTGGACGTCAACCGGCTGGCCCGCAGCACGCCTTGGGCGCATAGCTTCATGACCGCCTATTACGAGCGCGTGCTGTCTCCGGTTGGGGCTGGGTTGCTCGTACTAGCGGGCCTCCTTCTCGCTGGCTGGCTGAGCGCGCGCCGTAGCCCCGGCAACGTCGCCGCCCTCGTTTGGTCGGCGGTCGGCGCCGTCGTGTCCTTCGGCATTGCCCAGGTGCTCGTCCAGGTCTTCAAAAGGCCAAGGCCCTACACCGTGCTCCACCACGTCACGCTCCTCGTGCCGAAGGCGGCAGCGGGTTCGTATGCCTTGCCGAACAGTCATGCGGCCATCGCCGGTGCGGTCCTATTCGGCTTCGCGCTCGCGCGACGCTGGCGCTTGGGGGCCCTGGCGTTGTTGGCGACGTTGTTGTTGCTGTTCAGCGGGGTATATGTCGGGACCAACTATCCCTCCGATGTGGCGGCCGGGGCCGGGCTGGGCGCCCTCTTCGTGGTGGTGCTCTGGCCGCTCGGGAACTGGCTCCTCACACCTGCGATGGAAGGGCTCGCCGCCGGCCCGTTCGGGTGGCTGGTCGCATCGCGGGCGGCCGCTCGCAGGACGGGCCGCCAGCTGGTGCTGCAAGGGCCGACCACCAGGCTGCCCACTGCCAAGGCCATGGACGCTCTGCGCCACGCGTCGGAGGCAGCGCGCAACGTCCCGAACATGCCGCCGGCGGTCCAAACCACGTCGGTCCGCACGACTGCCGTCAGGACGACGAAGCTCCCGGGTGGCGACCCGCCCGTCACCGGTGAGGCTTCGTGAAACGGGCGCACGCGCTGACCACGCAGCGCGACTAAGCAGATAACAAAAAAGCGGGTTGGGAAGCGTTAGCCGGCGATCGCCCGGCGCTCGACTTCGCTCAAGCCACCCCAGATCCCGTGTGGTTCATGGATCCTCAGTGCGTAGCCGAGGCACTCCTTGCGGACGGGGCAGCTGGCGCAAACGGCCTTGGCTTGGCGCTCCCTGGAGGCGCGCGCCTCTTTGCGTTCGAAGTGAGCCGGGGCGAAAAAAATCGCTGCCGACTGCCCTCGGCAGGCTGCTCTGGCCTGCCAATCTTCCGATGCCTGGAGCGCTGTCACCTGGGTTGCCTCTCTTCCCGAAGGTACTCCCGGCTAGGCACCGTGACAATAGGCAATGTGAGCCGTGGCCCGGGCCGTCCGCCGGCGCTGGTGCGTTCGGGCGCCGCCCCCGGCTAGCCTGCGGCTGTCGCATGGCAGGCATTCGGTAGGGAGCCGGCTTGGATCCGTTGAGCTTTTTTTCCCAAGTGCGGGTGTTCGTCGTGACCGGGAAAGGAGGGGTAGGCAAGACCACGGTGAGTGGTGTGATGGCGAACCTTGCCTCGCGAGAGGGATTACGGGCGCTGGTCGTCGAACTTGGTGTGCCGGGGGCGCGCCGCCAGCCCGAGGTCGCCCACCTCGCCCGCCTTTTCGGGCGCGAGCACGGGCTCCAGTACGAGCAGGTAGTTCTGCGGTCGCGCGGCGATGACGGCGGGGAGGTCCAGGCAAGGGCATTGAGGCCCGACACGGCGCTCGTGGAGTACCTCCACTTGCACGGGATGCGCCGGCTCTCGCGGCGCCTGGTCAGCACGGGCGCCCTTGACGTTGTGGCTACGGCAGTGCCGGGCATGCCCGACATCCTCGTTCTCGGAAAGATCAAGCAGATGGAAAGGGCAGCCGCCGCGGGTTCGGCCGGAGCAGCTGATGTCATCGTGCTGGACGCGCCTGCAGCCGGCCACGCCGTCCGTTTTCTCCAGAGCCCTCTTGGCCTGCTGGAGGCTGCCGGTGGGGGGCCCGTGCGGGCGCAGGCCGAGGAGGTCGTGGAGATGCTCTCGGACCCAAAGCGCTGCCAGGTGCTCCTCGTGACGACGCCTGAAGAGACTCCTGTGGGGGAGACGGTCGAAACCGCTGCGCTCCTCGAGGACCGGATCGGGGTGAAACTGTGCGGCGTGGTGGTGAACGCACGGTTCCCTGTGCTCGACCTCCCGGCGGGGACGGCTCCAGAAGACCTCGCCCTCCTCGCCGAGGGTGCCGGCGCCCGACTGAGCCGTCCGGAGAGCGAGAGCCTCGCCGCCGCTGCGAGCCTCCGGCTGCAGAGGCAGGCCTCGCAGGCCGCCCAGGTCGCACGCCTCAAGGAGGAGTTGCCGTTGCCTCAGCTGGAGCTCCCGTTCTGCTTCAGCGCCGAGCTCGGGCTCGACCAGCTCGAGGCGCTGACCGACGCGCTGGCAGCGTCGGTCCAAAAATGGGTCCCCGTCAGCTCGTGAGCTCAGGAGGGGAGGCGCCGGCGCAGCCGTACAACGTGGAGCCGGACGATGCCGGGCCGGACGAGGTGCCGCCGGGCGAGGCAGGGCCTGACGACGCGCCGCTTGGCGAGGTGGCGGGGGGAGGCGCCCCGCGCGGGGAGGTCGTCGTGTGCATTGGCCCGGGCGGGGTCGGCAAGACGACCACCGCGGCCGCCATTGCGCTCAGTGCGGCTCGCGCGGGCCGGAGCGCTTGCGTCGTTACGATCGACCCTGCACGGCGGCTCGCAGACGCTCTCGGGGTGAGCGACGTGGGCAATGAACCTCATACCGTGCGCGGTACAGCGGAGGGGGCCGGGCCTGGGTTAGCCGGCGAACGCTGGCCGGGGCAGCTGTGGGCCGTCATGCTCGATGCCCAGAGCACTTTCGACGACCTCGTCAGCCGCTACGCCACGAGCTCGGGGCAGGCGGCGGCCATACTTTCCAACCCCCTTTACCGCAATATCGCCGGTGCTCTTTCCGGGACCCAGGAGTACATGGCGGTCGAAAAACTCTACGAGCTCCGCGAAAGCGGCTTGTTCGACCTGATCGTCGTCGACACGCCTCCGGCGCAGCACGCCCTCGATTTCATGGAGGCCCCGAAGCACCTCGCGAGGTTGCTCGACAACCGGGTTTTCCGCCTCTTGATGACGCCTACGCGGGCCGGTTTGAGGGCGCTCGAGATCGGCGCGCAACTTATGTTGCGGACCATCGCCAAGGTGGCAGGCGGTCAGGTTGTCAGCGACACCGTGCAGTTTTTCACGCAATTTGAAGGCATGGAAGAAGGGTTCCGCGCCCGCGCACTGCGAGCCGACGAGCTCCTGCATTCTCCGCGGACGTCGTTCCTTTTGGTCTGCGCCCCCCGCCGCGACACGGTGGACGAGGCGCTCTACCTCGCCTCGCAACTTTCCTTGGCCGGGGTGACTGCAAAAACCGTCGTCGCCAACCGCTGCCACCCCAGTTATGCCGAGATTGACCAACGCACTGCCGAGATGCTTTCCACCACACCCCTTGCGCCGCTTGTGTCCAACCTGGAGCAATTGCGGATGGTCTGGCTGAAGGAAGAGGAGCAGCTTGGGCGGCTTGGCGCCGCACTGCCTGAGGCGACGTTGGCCCGGGTCCCGTTCCTGGCCCGGGAAGTGGCGGATCTGGATGCCCTCGAAGAGGTCTCCATTTTCCTCGACGAGGTACTGGGCCCCGAGCTTGACCGGGGGCCGGCCGCCGGCCCTACTCACCCGATATGAGCGTTCAGCGTTCAGCGTTCAGCCGGGGTGCCGGTGCCTGGCTGTTTCTCGAAGGCCGCCTTGGCGTCGTCCACGTTGTCCGTCAATGTGACTATGCGGTCGAACCCGGTCGTCCGCAGGGTCCTCACCAAGCTCGGGCGGTTGCACACGACGGCTACGTCGCCGCCCAGCTCGCGGGCCCGGCGGATCCCACCGATGAGAGCCCCGAGGCCGGCCGAATCCACGAACGGGACGCCGCTCATGTCGATGATGAGCCGGGGTTGCGATGCGATCTCAGCCAGGGCCTGCCGGAACTGGCTCACCGTGAAGGCGTCGAGCTCGCCTATCGGGCGGCAAATGGTGTAGCCGTCCTCTGTTTGTTCTTGCTCGATCTTGAGCACGCCACCTCCCAGGGACCTCCGCGCCCACCGCGGCGCGCGCTGCCCGTTGCGGGCTGGATGTCGAGATGCTACCCGCTTTGGTGGCGCGGTAGCCTCGGGAGGTGCCAGACCTGTTAGTAGTCACCGACTCGGCCCAGGTCTACGACGAGGTCCGCTCGGCGGTCGAGGGACCGGGGACGGACCTTCGGTGGGTTCGTTCGGGCCGGGGTGTCGTGGCGGCGCTCCAGGAGAGGCGAGCAGACCTCGTTGTGGCGGACCTCCAGGTCGGGTCGATGGGCGGCTACGCCGTCGCGATGGACATCGCCCTTGAAGCCGGTGCCGGCAGGCTCGACCCCACACCGGTGCTGCTTCTCCTCGACCGGCGTTCAGACGTGTTCCTTGCCAAGCGCACAGGGGTCCCCGGGTGGCTCCTCAAACCCCTCGACCCGATGAGGGTGAGCGAAGCCGTGGGTGCGGTGCTCGCAGGCGAGACGTACCCCGACCCGAGCTACGAGCCATCCCCGGCGGATGTGCTCCCGTACTGACGGCGGGCTGCGACCCGGAGGCGGGCAGCGGGGTCGCTTGGGTACGATATGGGTTGCCGAATGCCCTGGGCATCGGCAACGGGAAGTAGCGCAGCTTGGTTAGCGCGCAGCGTTCGGGACGCTGAGGCCGGGGGTTCAAATCCCCCCTTCCCGACTCGAGGAGTGGCTGGTCAGAGTGGTGGAGGATCGCGGCGGAGGTCCAGCGCGGGTGAACCGTACCCGTGCCAAGTTAGGCGCTAGACATCAGTCCTGGCTCTCCAAGCTCCTCCGAGCTCGGGCCAAAAGTTCTTCTTGCTCCTCGACCGTGGTGACTTTTACCCTTTCGAAAACGCCGCCTAGCCTCACGTCGACGTATATGTCCTCCCGGTCTGCGTGGAAGTGAAGGAAGGCCCGCGAGCCGCGCGAAAAGCTACCGGGCGTCCGCTCACGCAGCTCGGGCTCGGCCCGCAGGCGCGCAAGGAAAGCGGCTACTCGTTGGAGGTCGTCATCGGTGGCGTGCCTCACCTCTCCAAGCCTTCCCGACCGCCGCAGCCAGCTCAATAGGGCGCAGTGTCCGCAGGACGGGTTAGGTGAGCCGCTCGCCCGCTTCGATTGGCCACGCGATGGTGTTCTCCGGCGGCGCCAGCGGGCACGTGTATTGAGGGCTGTAACGGCACGAGGGGTGGTATAGGAAATTGAGGTCGACGACCAGCTTTTCGTACGTGCCCCCGAGGCCGGCACCCTTCGCAGTGTCGAAAAGGTAGCGCCCCCCGCCGTAGGAGCTCTTACCAGAGGTGCCGTCTCTGATGGGCAGAAAGAGGCCCCCTCCGTACTGAGCTAGCCACCAGACCGCTACAGAGGCGCCAACGGGCGATGGGATCTCCACTTTGCCAATGGCACGCATCGTTGTCACCTCTTCGCCTCCCGTCCCGACAGACCGCACAGGTGCGCCGAAGGGCAGAAGCTCCAGCTCGAAGCGCAAGCCCGGGACGTAAGGCCAATACGGGACACCAGTCCGGCGCAACGGGTCCTCGGGCTCGAGAGGGCTTTGCGGGTGAGAAGTGAACAGCTCGCCGCGGCCTCGGCGCCAGAGCGCATGAGCCAGCTCGGCGTCGGGCTCGGCCCGCACGAGCGAGTAAAGGTCGCTAACCCGGTGCCGCCAGTCCATCAGCTCCAGCTCGGCTGGAGGGCCGACGCGGCGGGTGGCTTGGCCCAAGTCGGTAGTCACTCGGGCTCACGCTACGGGCAACCGGCGCTTGCGTGCGGGTCTCCGCTTGGCCCTCGGCGCTCGCCCTCACGTCTCTGAGCGGCTTCGTGGTCGCGCATGACGGCGTCGTTGGCTGCCCGGACGAGGTTCTCGGGCCGAGGCCCTTCCCAATCGAGGTACCAGTGACGGGTCAACGACGCTATCCAGGTCCAGTTGGCCGGGAGCAGGCGGAAACGAGGGATCGTCCGCTGGCGACCTATGTGGTCCGTGTAGAGCAGGGACGTACAGGTCGCGGGACTGGGCCCGGAAATCTTCGAGAGGAGCGGGGGTTGGGATGTCATGGGTCAACCCCCGCGGCAAATGTGGCGACAGCCAGTCAAGCGTGCTGGCACCGGTGGCCAAAGACGAGACGGTCGCCCACTCGACGCCGAGTAGGCACGCAGGACCGACGCCCAGGAACACGGGGCGGCATCGTCCATTGTCCAGCCGGCCCCGTTCAAAGGATTTGCGGTGACAGCACCTCGAGCCCTTTGTTCGCCCAGCGCAAGCACGATAGGTCGGCAATGGCGAGGTCGGCCCGGGCACCGGCACGGTCACCAACCCCGATCACGGCTGCAACGCCGGCAGCGCGCGCTGCGTCTATGCCTGCGGGGGCGTCCTCGAGCACCACCGTCTCGACCACTGGGACGCCTAGGCGCTCCGCCGCCATCAGGTAGCCCTCCGGGTCAGGCTTTCCGGCGGTCACGTCATCGGCACTCACGAGGACAGCGGCGGTGGGCAACCGAGCCGCCGCGAGCCGCGCGCTGGCGAGCTCGGCGCGGCCCGAGGTCACGACCGCCCATTGTCCACGCGGCATCTTTGCGAGGAGACGGGAAGCACCTTTTACCGCCTTTATGGTCCCTGCGTCCTCCATCTCGTAACGGTCGATCCGCGCCAAGGCCTCCGGACGGCTTTCCTCCTCCAGCAGCAGCGCGACGGTGTCAGCCGAGCGCCGGCCATGCACCAGCTCGCAGACCTTCCCTGCATCGAGCCCGAGGTCGCGCGCCCACCTGGCCCAAGCCGACATCACGCTCTCCTCGGAGTCGACGAGCACGCCGTCGCAATCGAACAGGACAGCTCTGCACGAAAAGAACGTCCTTCCTGTGGCAGTGAATAGGCCGTCCTCTACGGCAGTACCTCGTCGTAGGTGTCCCGGTCCCGATCGTCGAGCAGGGGGGCAATGATGCCCTCCACGTAGTGCTGGAAGTGCTCGCTCGCACGGTGCGCCTCGAAGGCAGCGTCGTCCAGGTACTGCTCGTAGAGAAGGAACCTGTCCGCGTCAGACTTGCTCCGGTATGCAACGAATTGGACGCACCCGGGTTCTTTGCGTGTCGCCAGGACATGTTTGGCGAGCGTGGCTGCCACCTCTCCTCCTCGGCCAGGCTTTGCTTTGTAGCGCGCTACTACCGTCAGCAACTGTCCCGCCTCCCTTTGACTTGGGCTAGGCATCTCCACCCCAAACATAACCGGCGTGCCCCGAGTGATCGCTTAACGGTTGTTTGGGTATGTATGCCGCTAGCCCGACCGCAGGGCGGTCAGGCAGAGCAGTTGAAAGGAGCGTGTTCGATGAGCGCCATGGACAAAGCCAAAGACAAGGCCCAGGAGACGAAGGGCAAGGTCAAGTCAAACGTCGGTCGGGCGACGGGCGACCGCGACATGGAGGCTGAAGGTGAATGGGATAAGACTGCCGGCAACCTGAAGCAGGCAGGCGAGAAGGTGAAGGACGCCTTCAAGGGCTGAAACTTACCGTCCATAAGAAACCCGTTTTGCCGCCCAGTTGCGAGAGCGACTGGGCGGTTTTTTCGTAACCCGGACGAGCTCGATCGTCTTGTTGATTATAGTTGGTGGTTGGATTGGCAATCGTGCTTACGATGTATTCGGTGACATCGGCAATTGGCTATAGCAGGACGGATGGCACCTAATGGCACCGCCCGTCATACTTGTCTGCCTAGGCCTTCTGACAATGGTTTTACCCATCGCGATAAATCAGATGGCGCGTTTTTGGCGGCACTCCACAAGCTTTTTCGATGTTGGTGCGAGCAGTGAAATGCGTTACCGGAGAGCGAGGGTGCGCGCCATGCCAGCAGCGGCAGCGGGGGCGATCCCTCTTCTCGCTGCTGGATGGTTATTTGCCGTCGGCCCCCATTTACCGCACCTCATTGCAAGCATATTCCAGGTTATAGGCTTGGTCTGTTTCGTATTGGCGGCGCTCGACATCCTTGGCATTGTCCCCGCAATCTTCCTCTACAACTTCCCACGACGGTTCGTACCACCGCATCTCCGTGACCAGCCAGGATTCCTAGCTGAGGCTCGGGTACACGATCATCGCGGGAGTCGTAAGTCTTAACTCCCGCAGCCCGCGCCGCGGCCAGAAGCTCTGTCGCGCCACTGCGGCTCGTGGCCCGAGCCCTACCAGCTAGTGCCCAACCGCGCTAACTTCCGTACTCAGCCCCTACCCAGGGCTGTGAGGATCCCCAGAAAAAGTGGACACCACTGACAAGCTGGCTTGGACCAGCTGGGAGGATGCCCAATCATGGGGACAAGACGGAAGTTCACCCTCGAGTTCAAGACCGGGGCCGGTCATCGGGTGATCGATACAGGCAGGTCGGTGCGTCGGGGTGGCGGCCCGGCTGTCGGTGGACAAAAGGTGCGCTCGCCAGGTGGGTCCGCGACGAACGCCGGCGCGTGGAGACGGTGGCGGGCAGCTGGGCTGAGCCGCTCACGCCGGCAGGCTTACTATCTGTAGGACGTTCCTTTTCGTCTCAACACCAACCCACCCAACAATTCGGCGGCCGCCCGGTCTCGCTCGGCTAGGACGTGTGAGTACACGCGCAACGTGATGGCGGGATCGGCGTGCCCTAGCCGACCCGCTACCGTACGGACGTCTATGCCAGCTGCGATGGCTTGGGTGGCCGCGAAGTGACGGAGGTCGTGAAAGCGGGCATTCAAGCCGATGCCACGGGCGAGCCGCCAGTAAGTCCGCCCGAGGCTGTCGGGCAGGCACGGTTCTGAGCCATTGGCGCGTCTTGACAGCACATAGGCATCCTCCACGAGCTCTACCCCGACGTCCCTCGCGTACTTCTCCTGATCTACCCGTCGCTCCGCCAAGAGTGCCACGGTAGATGGGTCGACGGCGACAGTGCGGCGTTGGTGTGTCTTGGTGTCCCCCTCCCACTGTTGGTCGCCACGGGTGGTCAGCGACCGCGCCACCCGGACCGTGGCTTGTCCGACGTCGACGTCGCCCCATCTCAGCGCGCACAGTTCGCCCCGGCGCATCCCCGTAACCGCCGCCAACGCCACCGCGGTCGCCAGCACGGCATCGCCCTTGTCCTTGGCGGCCTCGAGGAGCCTGATGACGTCGTCGACACCCGGAGCATCGAGCTGCGCTTGCCTCGTGGAGGGTGGGCTGGCCCTGTCGGCCGGGTTGGTGCCGATCAGTCCCCACTTGACCGCTCGCCCGAGCGACGCGTGGAGAAGTGCGTGGTGCCTCCGCACCGACGCCGACGACAAGCCGCGCTCGAGGAGAGAGCAGTAGTAGCCGTCGAGGTCCCGCGCCGTCAGCTTGTCGATGCGCTTCGCCCCGAGCGCCGGCACGATGTCATGACGCGCCACGCGGCGGTACTCGTGGATCGTCCGGGGTGTCCGCTGAGGCGCGATGTCGTCGAGCCAGCGGTCTACCAACTGAGCGAGAGTCATGGGTTGCCCGGCTACCACGTTGCCGCCCGAGACGTCGGCTACCAGCTTGGCAAGAGCCCGTTGGGCTTCCCGCTTGCTGCCGCGCACTGTCCGGTTGACGTGGCGGGTCTTCCCATCGCTGCCTCGACCCGCAAAGACCCTGATCAACCAGCATCCGGGCGTTCGCTCGACCATGGTGCCCTGCACGGCGTCCCTCCGAGTTGTGTTGCACAACCGTTGCACTCTGGAGGGTACCAGGGGAGGGAGACGACAAGCTCTTAGAACAACAGAGCTGGTCAGACGTGGTGGGCCGGGAAGGATTTGAACCTCCGTAGGCGTCAGCCGGCAGATTTACAGTCTGCTCCCATTGTCCGCTCGGGCACCGACCCTCGAGGGGTGGTGAAGCCCCTCAACCCCGCTAAGGCTAGCGTGTTGCCGATGCCTACGTTTGACGTCGTGTCGCAGGTCGACATGCAGGAGGTCCGCAACGCTGTGGACCAAGCGGCCCGGGAGCTGGAAACGCGTTTCGACTTCAAGGGCACCGGTTCGGGGATCGAGCTGTCTGGCCACGAGCTGACGCTGCGCTCGGCCACGGAGGACCGCCTCAAGGCTGTCGTGCAGGTGCTCGAGGAAAAATTGGTCCGCCGGAAGATCTCGCTCAAGGCGCTCGATTTTGGCAAGGTCGAGGAGGCCGCTAAGGGCACGGTGCGCCAGGCGGTAACGCTGAAGGCTGGTATCAATTCGGACCAAGCCAGGGCGATCAACCGGTTCATCAAGGACAACGCCCCAAAGGGGGTATCGTCCTCGGCCCAGGGCGACCAGGTGCGTGTCGCGGCCAAAAAAAGGGATGACCTGCAGACGACCATCGCCGCACTGAAGGAGCAGGACTTCGGGGTCCCGCTCCAGTTCGAGAACTTCCGAGATTAACGGCCCCACTCCCGGGCAGCGTCCTCGGCCTGTAGTTTTGGACGCTGAGGCGTTGATCGCACGCCTAACCCCTAACCCCTAGCGCCGAGGGCCTGAGCCCTAGAAGCGGTGTGCCCACTCCCGTGACCGCAGCCGGGCGATCCGCTGGTCGGTCGGGGGATGGTCGCTGAACCAGGTGGCGAAGGTCACCCTGCGTCCTCGCAGCGGGTTGACGATGAAGAGCGCCGCAACCTCACGTGGGACCTGCATCGGGATCCGCCCTGACGCCACCTCGAGCTTGGACAAAGCGGAAGCTAATGGCTCGCCGTCGCCAATCAGCTTTGCGCCGTCCCTGTCGGCCTCGTACTCCCGGCTCCTCGACAAGGCCAGTTGTATAAGGGTCGCAGCCAGGGGTGCGAAGATCATCATCGCTAGGAGGCCGAAGATGTTCTCCTCGTTGCGCCGGCCACCGCCACCCAGACCCCCGAAGAAGAGGCCCATGTAACCGAGCATCCTCGCTACGAAGGTGATGCCAAGTGCGACAGAGGCTGCTACGGAGCCAGTGAGGATGTCCCGGTTACGGACGTGGCTGATCTCGTGCGCGAGTACCCCTCGCAGCTCGGACCAGGAGCAAATTTGCAAGATGCCTTGCGTCACGGCAACAGCGGCGTGCTTCGGGTTGCGGCCCGTCGCGAATGCGTTGGGTTGGGCGGCGGGTGAAACGTAAAGGCGGGGCATCGGCAGCCCGGCCTTCGTGGTCAGCTCCCGCACGATCTCGTAGTACTGGGGCATCTGCGCTTCGGACACGGGCACCGCTCGCGCTGATTTGATGGCGATCGAGTCGGAAAACCAGTAGGACCCCCCGACGAAGACAAGTCCGATCACCAGGCCGATGATCAGGCCTGACTCACCCCAGAACGCCCCTATCCCGAGGCAGAGCGCCCCGAGCAGGGCGAGCAGCACTGCTGTTTTGATGTTGTTTCGGTTCATGTTCGCACCTCTTGTACCACAGTACCGGCGCCACCTGAAAGCTTGCTGAGCACCCGGGAAGCGCAGCGCCGGGTCGCCGGCTCCCGGTGTCTCCACCCGCCAGCTGCGAGCCGCGATCACCGGGTCGCCAGCCGGCAACTCTGGTCGCGCCAAAGCGAGCTGGTCGCGCTTCAGCACGGAAAATCGGCACGAAACGCTGCCACAGCGCTGCGGCGCGACCAGAGTGTACGCGTTAAACAGCTCCGGGTGGTCCCTCACCACCGACGGTGGTCATTCGTAGTAACCCGAGTGGATGTAGAGGCACGGCACGCCTTCGGCGCGGAACATCTCTACGTTGCGCACATCGTCTTCGAGGCAGAGCCGCACCTCGAAGCCGCTCTTCCGGATGTCGCGGACCGCGGCCTGCTTGAAATTGCGAGCGGGGCGGTAATCCCCGTCGCGGCGCATAACCAGCAGGTCCCAGCGGATATTGTGCCGGCCCAGCCATCCGATCGTCTGGCTCCTTATGCGTGTGGGCCGGGCAGTCAACAAGACGATGCCGAGATCTGTGCCCAAGAGGCCCAGTAGTACCGCGACCTCGTCGATCACGGGGTCGTCACCCGAAGCTGCGAAGAAGGCCTCCCAGTCGGGCCGCGGGCCTTTCAGGAAGTGCTGGCGCGAGGCCGCGTTCGATAACACCCCGTCGAGGTCGAACATGACGGCCAGTCCGCCCCTGGGCTCACGGTGCCAGGTCCAGCGGGCCGAGCCCACCTCCACGGCGTCAGCGAGAGCTCCGTCACCACCACCACCGAGAGCTCCGCCACCAACCGGCGCCCCACCAGCGAGACCCGGCGCCCCGCCACCAGCCGGTGCCCCGCCTGTTACAGCGTCGCCAGTGGCCTTCGCCGGGTTCATGGGCGTCACAATAGGTGTGTGCCAGACGACCTGGTGATCTCGCTACCACTCGGGTCGCGGGTCCTCGTCGCCTCGGATCTGCGCCTCGGAAAGGTCCCAACCGGGGAGACCACTTCCTCCGCGCGCCAGCTTGCACGAGCCGTCGCATCGTGGACGGGGCCAGGCGCGATAGTCGTTGCCGGCGACCTCTTCGACCTCCCCGGCCCCGACGGGCTCGCGGCATCGCTCGGTGCGCATGCGGTCTTGCGCGATGCCCTCCTGTCGTTCGCCGCCGGGCAGTCGAGGTACGTGTTGGTGCTCCCCGGCGCGAGCGAGGGCTGGTTGTCGGAGGCGGCGGCCGGTCGCACCCTGTCGGCGCTGACGGGTGCCAGGGTGGCTCGGGCCGCCTCTATCGAAATGTGCACCGCTGGCGGGCGGCGCGCTGTCCGGGTCGAGCCCGGGCCATGGAGCGGGACTACCGGCGAGGCGGCGGTCACGGGGGATGGCCGAGGCGGGCGCAGCGGGGAACTGACGTCGGGCCGCCTCGCCGAAGTCGTCCCGGGGCTGTGGCAGGGTGGCACCAAGGGCTGGCTGTCAGGGCGAGACCGCCTGGAGGACCCCCTTGCGCTGCCTCGTTTCGTCGCATCGAGGCTCCTCTACCGCCAGCTCGGTCGCCGGGCCTGGTGGTTGGCGGTGCTCTTCGCTCTCCCGGCTCTTGTTGCCCTGCTCGCCCGGCTGCCGATCGGCTCGCTTCGCCCGAGCGGCCGCTTGGCCGACGACCTCCTCACGGTTGCGCTCGTTGTCGGCACTCTCGAGTTGTTGATCGTCGTCGCGCTCGCGGCGGTCTCGCTCCGCCAAGTCTGGCTGGCCTTCTCCGGCCAGGCAGGCAACGCGCGAGATCTGAACGAGGTCGCGCGTGCGAGGGCCCGGGGGCTGGTCTCGAGCGACGTCCCCGGCTTCATTTCTGGAGGTTCGCGGCGCGCCGAGCTGAGGCGCACCGGCGCGGGTTTTTACGCAAGCACCGGCTCGTTCGGCGACGTAGTAAAGGAATACCTGCCAAAAGTGGCCCGCACCGCCCTTCCCTCGATGTTCCTGGCGTCGCGCCAGGCGAGCTGGGTAGAACTCGAGTCCGGCAACGAACTGCACGCCCGCCTGCTCTATGGAGAGGCCCTTTTGCCCGGTGCTTCCCTCGCCGAGCGGTTGCTGGCACGTCCGGTTGGCAGCCGGCCGGCGCCCGACGGAGCGTCACGGCCGGCGGCCGAGGTCCAGCTGCGCGCGGGCGAACCGGTCCCCGCTCTCGTAGCCACCTACCCGAACGGCCCGCAGTGGCCGCCCGAGGCGGTCCGCTACCCGAGCTCCCAGGTCCGCACGCGACGTACCGCCGCCCTCGTCGTGGTCGCGGCCGGGCTGCTCTCGGTCCTGTCGGCTGTCGCCGGGCCCGTGGCTCACCGCTTGCGCATCGTGAGCGAGCTCGTGCCCCTGGCCGTGCCCCAGGCCGCCGGTGCGCTGGCGGCACTCGCCGGCATCGCCCTGATCATGCTCGCTCTGGGGATCCGCCGTGGCCAAAGGCGTGCCTACGTGATCTGCCAGGTAACGCTGGCGACGGTCGTCGTCGCCCACCTGGTCCGGGGTGCGAGCCTGCTACCCGCGATAGTGGCAGCCGCCGTGGCCGCTTTTCTTTGGACGAGGCGGCAGTTTTTCGAAGCGGCGAGCGACCAGCCCCCGGTCCGCAGAGCCGCCGCCCTGATGGGGCTAGTAGCGGTGACATCTGTATGGGCGGGCACCCTGACGCTCGAGGGAAGCTCGTGGATAACAGTCAGCCTGCATCATCGCCGTACCGACAGGATCGGTTGGGGCCGAGCTTTTCTCGCCACGGTCGAACGGATGGTGGCGGTGCAGCACGTCGCTCTCCCGGCGACGCTCAACGGGTTTTTTACGCCGGCCATGTTCTCGACGACGGCAGGGCTCGTGCTCGTCGCGGCGTGGTTGGTCTTCCGCCCTGTCGTGGCACGCAGGCCCTGGGCAGGTGGCAGCCTGGAACGGGCTCGCGAGGTGGTGCGACATTATGGAGGCGGGACGTTGGATTATTTCGCTCTGCGGGCTGACAAGCAGTTTTTCTTTTGGGCTGAGACACTCGTCGCCTACGCCGTTTACAGTGGCGTCTGCCTCGTATCGCCAGACCCGGTCGGGCCGCCCGGACAACGTGAGAGCACCTGGAAAGCGTTCCAGGAGCACGCCGACGCCCACGGTTGGTCCCTCGCCGTGCTTGGCGCGTCGGAGGACTGGTTGCCGATTTACCGGGCAGGCGGGATGCACGACCTCTACCTGGGCGACGAAGCCATCGTGCGGGTGCAGGATTTTTCCCTGGAGGGCGGTAAGTTCAAGGGCCTCCGCCAGGCGGTGAAACGTGTCGGCCGCTACGGCTACACCATTTCCTTCCATGATCCCGCCAATACGCCGCCCGAGCTTGCTGCCCAGCTGAGGGACGTCATGACGAGGAGCCGGCGTGGTGGGGTGGAGCGCGGGTTTTCCATGACCCTCGGGCGGGTTTTCGACAAAGCGGACCGCGGGCTCCTGCTCGCCGTGGTCCATGCGCCGCGAGGGCAAGGACCCGCGGGCACCGGGGCCCCGGTCGCGTTCTGCCAATATGTCCCCGCTCCTGCGATCAAGGGCTTTTCGCTCGACCTGATGCGCCGGGACAACGGCGACCACCCCAATGGGTTGATCGACTTCGCGATCGTCGAGACCATCAGGTACCTGGCCGCCCGCGGGTACGAGGGCCTCGGGCTCAATTTCGCCACGATGAGGGCCGTGCTCGCCGGCGAAACAGGTGACGGCGTGGCGCAGCGGGTACAGGTTTGGTTGCTGCGACGGATGAGCGGTCCCATGCAAATAGAGTCGCTTTGGCGGTTCAACGCAAAGTTCGACCCCGACTGGCAGCCGCGCTATGCGGTCTACGGGTCGCCCGAGAACGCCCTCGGCACCGCCCTCGCAGTCGCACGAGCCGAGTCGTTCTGGGAGTTGCCCCTGATCGGGCGTTTCCTCGTGCCGCCGGGTGCCCAGAAGCAGCCGCAAGTGCCCGCAGTGCCCGAAGTGGCTGACGCCGCCGGCCGGTAACCTTTAACGGAGGTCGCCGGAGGTCGGCAGTGGTAATCGAAAGCAGACGGCGAGGACCGAGGACCTGGGCGAGGGTTGCAAGCGCGCTCGCTGTTCAACTTTTGGCGACCTCACAAGTGGTGGCCGGCGTAGTCCCTCACGCACAGGCACAACCTGTCGACCTCGCCCAGGTCGGGGGCGCCCAGACCATGGCTGTGGCGGCAAACGAGCAGGCCTTCGCGCTCGACCTTCTCAGCCGGCTCGGGCCGTCTTCGCTAAACCTTGTCCTTTCGCCTTCGAGCCTCGCCACGCTGCTCGCCATGCTCGAGCCCGGCGCCGCCGGTGCAACGAGCTCTGGCATCGCAGAGGCAATGCACGCGACCTCGCTTGCACCAGCCGTGCAGGCCTCGGGCTGGGACGCTCTGGGGAAGGACCTGGCCGCCCGGGCCACGGCGGACCACCTGGTATTGGACAGTGCAAATGCGTCCTGGATCCAAAGCGGTTTCCCGGTGCGCCCGCAATACGTGCAAGTCCTCGAGCAGGACTTCGCAAGCAGCGTGGAGGAGGCCGACTTCCATGGTGACCCGGCGGGCGCGGCGCGCGCTATCGACAGCTGGGTTTCCTCGCAGACGAGAGGCCACATCAACGACCTCGTCACCGCCCCCGAGCTGGCGCAGGTCGTAGCAGTGCTGGTCGACGCGGTTTACCTCAGCGCGCGCTGGGCGACGCCCTTCGACCCGTCGCAGACCGCCGAGGCAATTTTCCACGAGTCGGGGTCGACCTCGGCCCAGGTCGAGATGATGAGCACCCCCCTCCTTTTTTCGGCACCCGCATTGGCATCGAAGTCCCTCGGCGCAGTCGAGCTCATGTACAAAGGCGGTCACTTTTCGGCACTGGTGCTGATGCCTCCGCTCGGGCAACTGGCGGCGTTCGAGCGGGATTTGACGCCAAGCAGGTTGGCCCAGGTCCTCGCGAGCTTGCAGAGCCAAGCCGTCCAGGTGCACCTCCCGCGGTTCAGCATCAGTAGCTCATTTATGCTCAACGGCGCTCTCAGCGCGATGGGGATGGGCCAAGCTTTTTCGGACGCGGCCGACTTCTCCAACATCTCTCCCAAACCGTTGAAGTTGGCCTTCGTAGTGCAGAAGGCGCAGGTCAAGGTCGACGAGTCGGGTACCGAGGCATCGGCGGCGAGCGCGGCGGGCGCGGAGCCGACGGCAGTCCCGGCGCGGCCGCTCGAGCTGACCTTCGACCACCCGTTCCTCTTCTTTGTCCGGGACGACACCACGGGCACCGTGCTGTTCGAAGCACAGGTAGCTGCGCCATAAGAGGCAAAGCGGCCTGAGCGGGCCGCAGCCGCAGCGCCACGCGCCCCTGAAGGGCGGGCGCTAAACCGACCAGGGGAGCGTGATCGTGTGGGCGAGCGACAGGACCGGTGTCGAGACCCCGGCGAAGATCGTGAACAAGGCGCAAAGGCCGACTACTGCGGAGATGGACGGTGGCACACGGAGCCGTGCACCGGGTGGGAGCCGCAGGGCAAGGGTCGTGTCCCGCCCCTCTAGGCCGGCTGTCGCAATAGCCGAGAGGTCCGAGCCTTCTTCGAAGTACGCACCGGCAAGCCCACTACCGACGGGACCTAGCACCGTCCCTGGGCCTCCTGCGGCCCCTGCGCCTGCCACAGCCACGACGGGGCTCTGTGCCGTAGGCGGCATGTACATGAGGAGCGCCACCCTCAGGTAGAAAAATGCCGCGATCGCGGCGCCCAGCATCCCGATGAGCCCGAGCGCGTACTGCCCCTGCTGGAGGGCCGCCGAGATAACGACCCATTTGCCGAGGAAACCACTCGTCAGCGGGATGCCTGCCTGCCCGAGCAGCAGGACGAGCATCCCGGCTGCCAGCCAGGGGTTGCGCGCTGCCAACCCCCTCACGGCGCTCAGGTCGTTGCGCGCCTCGCCCCGGCCCTGAACGACGCTTATGACAGCGAAAGTCCCCAGGACCATGAAGGTGTAAGTGAACAGGTAGAAGCAGACCGAGGTGACGCCTTGGGCTGTGCCGGCCTGGAGCGCGATCAAGATGTAGCCCGCTTGGCTCACCGACGAATATGCCAGCATCCTCTTGAGATCTACCTGCACGAGCGCCAGTACCGACCCGACCAGCACCGAGGCCACTGCAAGTACCCAGATGACAGGCCGCCAATCGGACATCTCGGGCTCGAGCGCCTGCATCAGCACCCGCACGAGGCCTGCGAACCCGGCTGCTTTTGCGACCGCCGCCATGTAGCCCACGAAGGGTGTCGGCGCCCCCTGGTAGACGTCCGGGGACCAGAAGTGGAACGGGACGGCGGCAACTTTGAAGCCGAGGCCGACGATGAGAAGCCCGAGGCCGGCAAGCAGGACGCCGTCGTGGACGACGTCTGTGTTTATGAGGAAGCTGATGATGCCGAGGTACGAAGTCGAGCCTGTCGCCCCGTAAACCAGCGCTACCCCGTAGATGAAGATGGCTGATGCAAAGGACCCGAGGATGAAGTACTTGAGCCCGGCCTCGCCCGATTGGGTGCGCCGGTTGTGGTACGCGGACAATGTATAAAGGGCGATCGAGAGGATCTCGAGCCCGAGGAAAAGGCTGATCAGGTTGGCGGCTTCGGCCATGAGCACAGCGCCGGTCGAGCAGGCGAGCATCAAGATGTAGGGCTCCGGGCCGTCGAGCCCTTCACGCGTCAGGTAACTGTCCGAAACAAGCGCACCGATGGCAGTCGCGCAACCAAAAAGAATGGCGAAGAAGGCGCTCAGTTGGTCGTAAAAGATCTGGTCGCCCATCGTGAGCTGCTGCTGGAGCGTCAGACCCGCCACATCGTGCCATTGGACCAGCCCGTCGACCACGGTACCGAGGCCCGCGAGGGCCGTCAGGCCCATCCACAGGCCGGGGTAACGGCGCTTGGGCAGCATGGCCGAAACGAGCAGCAGCACGAGCGCCATCCCACCGAGCACGAACAACGGGGCTATCGCGGCGTAGTTGATCGGCAGGCTGAGCGAGCCCTTGGCAGTGCAGATCCCGCTAACGCTGCCGGTGACCGAGTTGACGCTGCAGCCTGCGGCGAGGAGTTCTACGCCACCGGTCATGACCCACCTCCTGCACTGGCGGCAGCGCTGCTCGAGGGCGCTGCGGGCAGGTCGACAACCTGGTCAGCGGGTACGGCAAAAGTCCCGTGCCCCACCGCCGGCGCCGGCAACTTGAAGCTCGGGTCGGCGTACTCGACGTGCTGGACGAGGTGGTCGACCGACGGCTCGATGCGTGTGAGCAAAGCCTGAGGGTAGATGCCGATGAAGAGTATGCCCGCCAGGAGCGGCGCGACGGCTGCCTTTTCGGCCCAGGTCATATCGCGTACGGCGGAGTTGACCGCCTGTGCCGGCCCCATGAAGACACGCTGGTAAGCCCACAAGAGATAGACCGCACCGGTCACTACGCCGACCGTGGCGAGCACGGCCCACCACCGGTGGGTCACGAAGGTCCCCAATAGCACGAGCAGTTCTCCGATAAAGCCGTTGAGGCCAGGAAGCCCGATGTCGCTCATGATGACGGCCATGAACACCCAGCCGAGGATGGGCGCAGCGCTCTGGAGCCCACCGAGCTCGGAGAACTTGTAGGTGCGGCGCCGCTCCCAGACCATGCCAACGAGGAGGAACAACCCACCCGTCGAAAGGCCGTGGTTGACCATTTCCACGATGCCGCCCGTGATCCCCTGTGTTGTGAAACCGAACAAACCGATGACGATGAACCCGACGCCCGTGATAGTCCCGTAGGCGACCAGGCGCTTGAGGTCCCGTTGCACCGCAGCGACTACCGAGCCCCAGATGATGCCGATGGCCGCGAGCGTGAGCGCCACGGGCGCCAAACGGACAGCAGCTACCGGGAACAGGAAGATCCCCCACCTCAAGATGCCGTAGGCCCCCAGCTTGAACAGGATCCCGGCGAGGACCATCGACGCGCCAGTGGGGGCCTCGGTGTACGCGTCGGGCATCCACGTGTGGAACGGGACGAGCGGCATCTTCACGGCGAAGGCGACGCCGAAGGAGGCGAGCAACAGCTCCTGGTCGGAGATCGGGAGGTGGGCGGTTCCGCGCGCCAGGGAGACGATGTTGAACGACGAGGATGTCCCCGACGGGAGATGGCCGGCGGCGAGGAGGTAGGCGGCAAGGATGCCGACGAAGAGGAAGGCCGAGCCCGCGAAGGTGTAGAGGAAGAACTTGGTGGCCGCATAACCGCGGCGCGCCCCGCCTCCGCTCACGATGAGGAAGTAGCCGGGGACGAGGGTCACTTCGAAGGCTACGAAAAACAAGAACGCGTCGAGCGACAGGAACGTCGTCATGCACGCGGCTTCGAGCAAGAGCATCCAACCGAAATAAGCCCGGGGCGAGCGGCCGGCCGGGGGGCTTGCCATAGCGATCGGGAACAACAGTGCCGTCATCGCGACGAGGAAGAGCGAGATCCCGTCGACGCCGATGTACCACGAGATCCCGATCGGGCTGATCCAGGGCTGGAGGCTTGTGAACTGGAAACCGGCGTGGGCATTGCCTGTTTTGAAGGCGATAACCATCCACAGGGCCAGGACGAGCTCCACGGCGCCCGTACCGAGGGCACACGGTTTCGCAAGGCGTGCCACAGACGCCTCGGGAAGCAAGGCGATGGCCAATGCCGCCGCCAATGGCAGGAGGATGATGATGTCGAGGACCACGGACGGCATGGTCAGCCTCCCACCCGCAAGGTGAGGTAAGCCAGCAGCACGACGGCACCGATACCGATCCCGAGCGCGTAGGCGCGTATATAACCGCTCTGCGCCTTTCGGATGACCCGGCCCGATATTGCCAGCGCCCTGGCTACTCCGTTGACCGCACCGTCGACGACTTCCCGGTCCAGCACGAAGGCGAGCGCTGTGGCTGCCGCTCGCAGCGGCCCGGACACCGTGGCCGCAACGATGTCGTCGAAAAACCAGGCACGCCTGAGGAAGGACGGCTCCAGTGCGGGGTGTTCGGCCGTCTTCCAGGTGTTAAGCCCCAAGCCCAGCCCGGTGAGGCAAACGGCCAAGGTAACTGCGAAGAGCACCCACTTGGTGCCCGTGCTGACGGCTACCGACGCTGCGGTCGGGAACATCGGCTCGAGGAACCTCGACAGGAAGTCGAGGTGCCAGGCGGGGAAGTTGATACCGCCTCCCAGCACGGCGGCGATGGCGAGCACCACCAGAGGCGCAGACATCAGCCACGACGGGTCCCGCGGGAAGGCGTCGGCGTGTACGGGGGCGGGCAGCCCGGGGGCGCTTTGGCCGACCTCGTCCTCGGTACTTTCGTGGCCGCTCCCCGGGACTGCCTCGGCAGCAGCCTCGTGCTTGGCCCCGTGTCCTTCGTTCATCCAATAGGAGGGTGGCCGGCCTTCCTGCCAGCGGGCCCGACCGGTGAAAACGAGCGCGAACTGGCGGCTCATGTAGTAGGCCGTGAGCCCGGCGGTGACGACGGCGACCGCCCACAGGACCTTGTTCATGCCCCACGCGCTGCTGAGGACGGCATCCTTGGACCAAAAGCCGGCAAAAGGCGGGATCCCGGAGATGGCAAGCCAACCGACCGCAAAAGTGATCGCTGTTATGGGCAGGAAGCGGGCCAAGGCACCCATGTCCTTCATGTCCTGGCGGTTCGCCATGGCGTGGATGACGGCCCCGGCGCCGAGGAAGAGAAGGGCCTTGAAAAAGGCATGGGTCAGCATGTGGAACAGGCCGTCGACGTAGTCCCCGGCGCCGATTGCGAGGAACATGTACCCGAGCTGCGAAATGGTCGAGTAGGCAAGGGCCTTTTTGATGTCGTCCTGGGCGCAGGCGATTGTTGCTGCGATAAACGCGCTTGCGGCTCCGACACACGCGATGACCCAGGACGTGGCGTGGGCGTAGTGCAGCATAGGCGCCACCCGCGCCATCAGGTAGACGCCCGCCGTCACCATGGTCGCAGCGTGGATCAGCGCCGAGATGGGCGTCGGGCCTTCCATGGCGTCGGGGAGCCAGATGAACAGCGGCACCTGCGCCGACTTGCCGACGGCGCCGAGGAACAGCAGCATGGTTATGGCCGTGGCGGTCGAGCCCGATATCGCCCCCGGTGCTGCGGCCATCAAGCCGGTGGCGTGGCCGTGCAGCAGCGTCCCGAGGACATTGCTGTAGTCGACCGAGCCGAAGTGGGCGAACATCAAGAAGATCGCGAGAAGGAAGCCGACGTCGCCTACGCGGTTGGTGACGAAGGCCTTTTTGGCGGCAACGGCTGCGACGTCGCGCTGGAACCAGAAACCGACCAGGCCGTAGGAGCAGAAGCCGACCCCCTCCCATCCAAGGAAAGAAAACAGGAAGTTGTCCCCGATGACCAGCACGATCATCGAGAACAAAAAGAGGTTGAGGTAGACGAAAAAGCGGTCGAAGCCGGGGTCCCCGTGCATGTAGCCGATCGAGTACAGGTGGATGACCGTCGACACCCCGGTGACGAAAAGCAGCATCGTCATCGAGAGGGGGTCGATGAGCAGGCCGACATTGGCGTGCAGCCCTGCCACGGGGAACCAGGTGAAAATGGTGAGGTCGCTGACCCGGTCGGGGGCGGCTCGGCCGAGCATGCTCACCCAGACGACGAGCGTCGCGATGAACGACCCTCCCGCTGCCAGGGTCCCTACCCAGCCTGCGACCGGCTCGCCGAGGCGCCGGCCCCAGATGAGGTTGATGACGAACCCCGCCAAGGGCAGTGCGACGATCACATAGGCGGCATCGGCCATCGTGCTCAGCCCTTCAGGGAGTTGATGTCGTCAGCCGTCGCACCCGTGCGCCGGCGGTAAATGGCAACGATGATCCCGAGGCCCACCACGACTTCTGCCGCGGCCACGACGAGCACGAAGAACACAGCGTCCTCGCCGCCCACGTCGTTGAGCATGCGGGCGAAGGTCACGAAGGTGAGGTTGACCGCATTGAGCATGAGCTCGATGCACATGTACATCACGAGGATGTTGCGCCGGACGAACAGGCCCGTGGCGCCGATACCGAACAGGCAAGCGGCGAGCACGAGGTACCACGGCCCGGGCACGCTCACTTCGCCACCGCCTTCGGGCCGGCCGCCTCGGCCGGTGTTGGCGCCGGAGCGACGTCGGGGCTGCTCTCGGGGCTGGACGATGACGGCGAAGGCGAGGACGGCGAAGGCGAGGACGGAGCGGGTGCCTCCGGCCCCCGTGGCAGCACCCGCGTGACCGGAGCTGCCTTGCGCGGCGGCCCCGCAGCCCCCTGGGTCGTGCTCCTGCGGGCGAGGACCGCTGCGGCGACTACCGCGATGACGAGCAGGGCGGAGGTCATTTCAAATGGCAGCAGGTAGCCGGTGAATATTGTCTGGCCGAGCTTTTGCACGTCGGTACCCGGCCCCGACAGGCTTTCGGTGCTCGCAGAGGCCCCCGTCGCCCAGTAGTGGACCCTGGTGAGCACGAGGAGCTCGACCAGGGCGACGAGTGCCACAACGATCGCAACCGGGGTGAGCGAGCGGAGCCGTTGCTGGGCCCGGGCCTCTTTGCGGTCGACGCCCAGGAGCATTATCACGAAGAGGAAGAGGATCACGATCGCACCGCCGTAGACAATGATCTGTACCGCTGCAAGGAAATTGGCCCCCTGGTCTATGAAGAGGAGCGCGATCCCGAAAATGGTCACCACGAGCGAGAGGGCGCAGTGGACGGGGTTGCGCTGGAGCACGACGCCGAAGGCCCCCCCGATCACCAATAGCACGCCCACCCCGTAGACGGCCCACGCCGAGTCGATGCCGAGCTGAGTGGTCCCGAGCTGAGTGGCGGCAAGGTCGGTCATGCCCGTCCACCTGATGCCTGCGCTCCCGATGCCCCTGTCCCGGCGGGCCGGTCGGCGCTAGCAGCGTCACGCCCGACCTGCGCACCGGGGCGCCTGACCGGGCGGACGGCGCTCAAGCCGACGCCCCTCAGCTCGCCACCTTCGACCTCGCGGAGCGAAATGTCGAAGTCCGCCGGCACGTCGGCTGCCTCCGGGTCGGACTGGCCGGCTTGAGGAGGGCGGACGCCGTAACCGAGCTCGCCGGACCACAACGGCGTCCCCTCGAGGTCGGCCCGGCCGGCGGGGGACGTAGCCCGCGTCCAGGCCGAAGTGTTGGCGTCGTCGCCTGGTTTCCAGTCTTCCCACGGCATGACCTTCGGCTTGCCGGAATCGTCCACCAGCAGCTCCGCTTTGGTGTAGATCGCATCGTCGCGGTTGGTGAAGGAAAACTCGAAGAGCTTCGACTCCGTTATGGCTTCGGTTGGGCAAGCCTCCACACAAAGGTCGCAGTGGATGCACCGGAGGAAATTGATCTCGTAGACGAAGCCGTAACGTTCTCCCGGCGACACTGGCGCGTCGGGCGGGTTGTCGGCTCCCCGGACGTATATGCAGCGAGCCGGGCAGACCCCCGCGCACAGCTCGCACCCGATGCACTTCTCCATGCCGTCCTCGTAGCGGTTGAGGACGTGGCGGCCGTGGAAGCGTTCAGGCTTGGGCCGTTTTTCCTCGGGGTACTGGACGGTCACCGTGGGTTTGGCCGGTTGCTTGCCCGTGACAAAAAACCCTTTGAAAAAGGCCAGGAACCGGCTTTCGCTCAGGAAGCTCACGGTGCCTCCAGCTCGGCGGCGGCATCGGTGTTGGCCTGGCCGACCTCGATCGCCCGCATCAGGACCTGGAACGCAATGAGGCTGCCGGCGAAGGCAAACAGGCCCCATCTCCAGCTCACCCGGGCCCCGACGACAATGAGGAGGAGGGCGAGCGACGCCGGGATGAGCCGTTTCCAACCCAGGTCCATGAGCTGGTCGTAACGCAGGCGGGGGAGGGTGGCGCGGATCCATATGTAGATGTAGAGCAGCACGACGACCTTGAGGGTGAACCAAAACGGCCCGATCGAGTGACCTGCGATACGAGGCCCGTCCGGGCCGCCGAGGAAGAGCGTGGCGAATATCGCCGAGTTGGTGACGACGGCTATGTACTCGGCCATGTAAAACATCATGAAACCGACCGCCGAGTACTCGAGGTTGAAGCCGCCCGCGAGCTCCTCCTCGGCTTCGACTAGGTCGAAGGGGGGCCGGGTCATCTCGGCAGTTATTGCAACGAAGAAAATGGCAGCCGGGGCACCGAAGGCACGCAGGATGTTCCAGTGGTAGAGGAAACCGCCATGCTGGGCTGCGACGATCGCGCTCGTGCCGAGCGAGCCTGTCAGCACGACCACTGTCGCCACCGTGAGCCCGAGGGCAGCTTCGTACGAGATCATCTGGGCGCTTGCCCTCACGGCCCCGAGGAGCGGGTACTTGGAGCCCGATGACCACCCTGCGAGCATGACCCCGTAGACGCTGATGCTCGACGCCATGAGCATCAGCAGGATCCCCCAGGGTGGGTCGGCGAGCTGAAGGCGCGTCGTATAGCCGTCGACGGTGATCGTGCCTCCGATGGGGACGATCGAAAAGACGACGAACGCCGGTACGAGCGAAATGAGAGGAGCGGCCCGGTACGCCAGCTTGTCGGCGCCCGCGGGCATGAAGGCTTCTTTGAAGGCCAGTTTTGTCCCGTCGGCGATCGCTTGTAACCAGCCCTTCGGGCCGGCCCTGTTCGGGCCCAGCCTGTTGGCGAGGCGGGCGATCGCCTTGCGTTCGTACATGATCATGAAGATCACCGAGGCCATCACGATCACGAAGACCACGAGCAGTTTTACGAGGATGATGACCCAGGCGGCGAGGTCGAGGCCCTTGGCGAAGACCGGGTCACCGGTGTAGGAGGCGGTGGCGGCAGCGACGATCATGAGCTTGCCCTCGCCGGCTCGGCGACCGGCTCCACAACGACGTCGGTGTAGGGCAGGCCCGCTGCTATCAGCTCGGCTGCACTGCCTCCCGGCAGGTTGAACGGCAACGAGGCCGAGCCTTCGGGCAGCCCGGCATCGACGCGGACCGCCAGGACGACCGCCCCATGGTCGTTGCTCACCCGTACAGCGTCGACCCCTTCACCAAGACGCCTCGCGTCGGCAGGGCTCAGGCCGAGAGCGGGGGACGGGTGGAGGTTGGCCAGCGACGGCGAGTTTTGCACGAGCACCCCACCGTCCCACATGGGCCTGTGCGTCACCAATCTCACGGTGAGCGCCGTAGCTGGCCCGTCCCGTCCTTCCGGCACTTGTGCGGGCCGGGCTGCTAGCGCAGCTGCCGGGGGGCGTGGCATCAAGCGCCGAGGTAACGCCCCGCCCTGCGCTTGCAGGTCCTGCGGTCCGGCACTCGGCTCGTTGGCGCGTCCCACGCCGGGGCCCTCGACGGACAGGGCCACGGGTGGCGCCGGGTGGATCTCGGCAGATGCGATGCCCGGGTCGGCCATCGGGTCGAGCGGCGGCGGGACCTCGGCCTCGCTGCTCCTCCCGGGCGGCACCGGGACCACGATGCCGTTGCGGCCCTGGCGCGACTTGAGCAGCGCCGACGTCGCTCCAGCATGGAGAGGCGAGACGACCTGTACCTCCGCCCAGATGTCTTCAGGCGACCGGGCTTTAGCTACGGCCCCCAGCCGCGAAGCGAGCTCCTGCACGATCATCCAGTCCGGTCTCGCCGTGCCGGGAGCAGTGACCTTTTGGCCGAGCCAGGTCACCCGGCCCTCGACGTTGGTGAAGCTGCCTCTTCTTTCGGTGTAGACGGACGCTGGCAGGACTACGTCGGCGTAGTCGAGGCTTTGTGTGCTGAAGGCGTCGATCCCGACGACGAAGCGGGCAGCGCTGAGAGCGCGCCTTGCCAGCCCGGCGTCGGGGCAGTCGGCAACCGGGTCCGCGCCCACGAGGAACAGCACGTCGAGGCGCCCGGCGGCGGCCGCCGTCAGCATTTCGATGGTGCCGAGGCCTTTTCGGGGCAACTTGGAGGCCCAATGCTCCTCGTACCAGGAGCGCCCTTCTTCGAGGCCGATGCGTCCGGGTAAAAGTCCCGGTGCGAGCCCCATGTCGATTGCGCCGTGGACATTAGAGCGGCGCAGCGCAGGCAGGAAAATAGCCCCCGGTATGGTCGCAAGGAGCAGCGCAGCCTCGCCCGGCCCGTCGGAGCTCTCGGCCAAGGACGGCCGGCCGACCACTACACCGAGAGCAGGGCGCTCACCGGGCCGAGGTGCGGCTTTGGCGGCGGCACCGGCCTCACCGATGGCGAGCCTGGCGCGCTCGGCGTCGGCAGCCGGCACGCCTCCTACCGCCTCCTCGATGGGGGCGGCCCCGCACAGAGCCTGCACCAACGGCGCGAGCTCGCCTGGCCGGTAACGCAAGGAGTGGGAGGCTCGCGAGGTGAGCCCCGTCGGCACCGGCGAGATCTCCAGGAGGGGCACGCCCTTTTCGACGATCGCGTCACGGAGCCGTAGGTAGAGCACCGGGAGTTCTTCTTTGATGTCGGGTGCGATCGCGACGATGAGCGCCGAAGAGCAGATCTGGTCGATGGTGGCCCGGGGGAGGCTCGCGACCACATCGGCGGGGAGGCCGTCGCCCAATTGCGCGTCGATGTTGTCGGTGTGGAGCACGGTCCTGGCGAACTTCGCCCAGGCGTAGGCGTCCTCGTTGGGGAGCCGGGCGCCTCCTATGACACCGGTACGCTCGCCCGGGACACCTGCCAGCCTGGAGGCGATCTCTTCGTAAGCCGCCGCCCAGCTCGTCCTGGAGAGAGGAGCGCCGCTTGCACCGCTTGCACCCTGGCCCTCCCCGGCAAGGCGCGACAGCGGCTCAGCGAGGCGGAGGGGGCTGTTGAGCGCCTCGAACCCGAAGCGTCCCTTGTCGCACAGCCAGCCCCAGTTGACGGGGTCGCTGTCCACGCCGATAAACCGGACGACCTGGTCAGCGCTGGACTGCGCCGCCACCCGGCAACCAACGGCGCAAAGCGTGCACGTCGTCTCGACTTGTTCGAGGTCCCATGGCCGCGCCTTGAAGCGGTAAGGCTTGGCGAGCAGGGCCCCCACAGGGCAGATTTGCACGATGTTGCCGCTGAAGTTGGACGAAAACGGTTCGCCGGGGTAGATGGCGACCTCGGTCGTGTCGCTCCGGGAGGCGAAGTCGATGCCTGCGTCGCCCGCGACCTCCTCGGCGAAGCGTGTGCAGCGGGCACATTGGATGCAGCGCTCGCGGTCTATGAGGACCAAAGGTGACAACGGCACCGGCTTGTCCCAGTGGCGTTTCTCTTCCACGTAGCGGGTTTCTCCCGGGCCGTAGGCAAGGGTCTGGTCCTGGAGCGGGCACTCTCCGCCTTTGTCACAAACAGGGCAGTCGAGCGGGTGGTTGACAAGGAGGAACTCGAGGACGCCGTCCTGAGCCTTTTTGACTCGCGCGCTGTCGGTTACTGCGTCCATGCCTTCGGTCACCGCGATGAAGCAGGCCGGCGAAAGTGACGGCCCCCTGGGCCCTTTGATTTCGACGAGGCACATCCGGCACATGCCCACCGGCTTCATGCGGGGGTGGTAGCAAAAGCGGGGGATGTAGGTGCCCGCCCTCTCGGCGGCAGCGATCAACAGCTCTCCCTTGCGAGCCGTGACCGGACGCCCGTCGAGGGTGATGTTGACACCTTCGGGCTCTATCTTCGGGGTGAGCGGCGTGCCTGTAGCGCCCGCCTCGCCCGGCGCGGCGCCCGTCTTGGCGGGCGGCGTGGGTTCAGGCATAAGCGGGGGCCTTACGGAGCCGGTCGGGCGGGAAGGGGCACTGGCCGAGGCGGACATGCTCGAGGAACTCGTCGCGGAACATCCGGATGCCCGAAGCGACAGAACTCGGTATCGAAGGCCCGAGCACGCAGATCGTGGTCTGTGCCGGCGGCCAGCTCACGCCGGGGACGATGTTGTCGCAAACGTCCATCAAGAGGTCGAGGTCTTCCTCGCGGCCCTGGCCGTCCTCGATCCGGCGCATTATCTTTTCGATCCAGCCCGAACCCTCGCGGCACGGGGTGCACTGGCCGCACGACTCCCGGTGAAAGAAACGGGTGATGCGCCAGACCGCGCGGACGATGCACGTCGTCTCGTCCATCACCGTGACGGCTCCCGAGCCGGCCATCGACCCGGCTTCGGCGATCTTTTCGTTGGAAAGCGAAAGATCGAGGTGTTGCGGGCCGAACCAGGGAGCCGAAACTCCACCGGGGATGAACGCTTTCAAGGCGCGGTCCTCGCGGATGCCGCCTCCGAGCGAGGGGTCATATATGAGCTCGCGGAAGCTCACTCCCGCAAAGGTGACCTCGTAATTGCCGGGCCGGCGCACGTGGCCCGAAAGCGCCATCACTTTGGTGCCCCGCGACCGGCCGTCGCCGAGGGCGAAAAACGCCTCACTGCCATTGCGCATCACCCAGGGCAGGTTGGACAGCGTTTCCACGTTGTTGACGACGGTCGGGGCGCCGTAAAGGCCGATCGCCGCCGGGTAATAAGGGGGTTTGATGCGGGGGAAACCTCGCTTTCCTTCGAGGCTTTCCAGGAGCGCCGTTTCCTCGCCGCAAATGTAGGCTCCTGCCCCCGGGTGGACGACGATGTCGACGGAGAAGCCCGAGCCGAAAATATCCGCTCCCACTGCGCCGTACTCGTACGCCTCGTTGAGCGCGGCCTGGAGGCGCTCGAGGCCCAAGGCCATTTCTCCCCGCACGTAGATGAAGACCTGAGCCGCCCCGATCGCGTACGCGCAGATCAGGCTGCCCTCGATGAGCTGGTGGGGGTCGCCCTCGATGAGGGCATGGTCCTTGAAGGTGGCGGGCTCGCTCTCGTCGCCGTTCACCACGAGGTAGACCGGCTGCGCCTGGCGCAGCATGCCCCACTTCCTCCCGGCGTCGAAGCCGGCGCCCCCCCGGCCGAGGATGCTCGACCCGAGGGTGGCCTGGTGCACCTCCTCGGGCGTCATCGTGAAGGCCTTTCGCAGGCCGTTGTAGCCGTCGTTGTCGAGGTAAGAGCGCAGCGTCCAGCTATCGGTCAACCCCAGCCGTGAGGTGACGAGCCTCGGCCCGAGCTTCGACGGCGCCTGCTCCGTGGTGCTCACGCGGCCCCCTCTCCGCCACCGTTGCCGCTGCTGCCACCAGCCGCGCGGGCCCCGCCGGCTGCACCGGCGTTGTCGAGAACAGTGCTCGCAACTGCAGCGGTCGTGCGTACGGTGGCGAGGCTGACGGCGCCGCCCCCGCCGGACGTGGCGCCATGCTCGCCCGGAGACCCCGCGCTCGTCACAGGCGCCATCGCTGTGGCGGTTGCCGCCACCTCGGGGCGGCTGCCGCCTTCGGTTGCCACAGCTCGCGCGACGGCCGCCCGGGTAGCCTCCAGCGAGCCTCCCGCACGTGACCTGCCACGCCTGTCCCTCTGGCGGGCTTCGCTGCCGGCCTGCGAGGGTGGGCCCGCAGGAGGTCCCGAAGCCCTTGCAGCCGCCTCGGGCAGCCCCGTCCCGCCCCCGCCCGCCCGGGTGGCACCATCGCCGCCTGCGGCCAACAGGCCGACCGATCTCCCGACCCTGCACAACGTCCCGTGCGGCGGCACTTCCCCGTCGAGGCGCCCTTCCCGCAGGTCGTCCGCCAGGGCGTCCCACTGCTCGGGCCCCACGTCCCCGAAGAAGCGCCAGTTGACCGTGAGGCAAGGGGCGTTGCCGCACAGGGCCAAGCACTCGGCCTCCTCGAGCGTAAAAAGGCCGTCCGGCGTGGTAGTTCCCGGGCGGGCACCGAGCGAGCTTTCGATGTGCTCCAACAGCTCGTAGGCCCCCGAAAGCATGCAGGCGATGTTCGTACAGACGGCGACGAGGTAACGGCCCACCGGCTCGAGGTGGAACATCTCGTAGAAACTGGCCGTACCGCGCACTTCGGCCGGCGTGAGGTCGAGCAGCTCCGCCACCTGTTCGATGGCTTCGGCGCTCAGGTAGCCCTCTTGCTCTTGGACGAGGTGCAACATCGGCACAAGAGCAGAGCGCTTGTGCGGGTAAAGGCCGATCAGCGAACGCGCCCGCTCGAGGTTGTCCGTGGTGAGCCGAGCCATATCTAAGGATTTTTGCCGAGGTAAGGGCTTTGGGCCCAATCGGGCGGTGGCGGCGGCACGGCGCTCAACGGTCGACGTCGCCGAGGACCGGGTCGATGCTCGAGATGCAGGCGATCACGTCGGGGATGAAACCCCCCCTGGCCATGGGGGCGAGGCCCTGCAGGTTTGCGAACGAGGGCGCCCGGACGTGCACCCGGTAGGGGCGCGATGTCCCGTCCGAGACGATGTAACAGCCGAGCTCGCCTCTCGGGGACTCGACAGGCACGTAGGCGTCGCCGGGAGCGACCCGGAAACCTTCGGTATAAAGCTTGAAATGGTGGATGAGGGCTTCCATGGACTCGTCGATGCGGTTGCGGGGCGGGGGGGTGACCTTCTTGTCCTGTACCCGGAAGTCGCCCTTCGGCATCGCCTTCACGACCTGGCGGATAATGCGGACGGATTCGCGGATCTCGTTCACCCGGATGGCGAAGCGGTCCCAGCAGTCCCCGCCGGTGCCGACCATTACGTCGAAGTCGACCTGGTCGTAGAAAAGGTATGGGAAATCCCTCCGGATGTCGTAAGCGACGCCTGTCGAGCGCAGCACGGGCCCGGTCAAGCCGAGCCCTACGGCCGTTGCGGCGTCGAGCGCGCCCACGCCGTCCATCCGGTTTTGCAGGAGGGGTTGCCCGGTGAGGAGGTTGTCGTACTCGTCCATCCGCTTGAGCACGACGTCGCAAATTGCCTTGACGTCGTCACGCCAGCCGTCGGGCAGGTCGGCGGCGACGCCTCCGGGCCGGAAGTAGTTGTGGTTCATCCGGAGCCCGGTGACCTTCTCGAAGAAGGCAAGCAAGAGCTCACGGTCGCGCCACCCGTAGACGAGCATGTTGAGCGCTCCGAGGTCAGCGCCGTTGGTCGCCAACCAGAGGAAATGGGATGACACCCGGTTGAGCTCGCACATGAGCATCCGGATCCACTCGGCGCGCTCGGGCACCTCGGCGCCGATCAGCTTTTCTACCGAAAGGCAGTAAGCGAGCTCGTTGAAAAACGGCGCAAGGTAATCCATCCGGGTCACGTTCGTGCAACCCTGGTGGTACATCAGCTCTTCGCCCGTCTTTTCCATCCCCGTGTGCAGGTAGCCGATGACGGGCTTGGTCCTCAGCACCTGCTCGCCGCGCACCTCGACCATTACCCGCAGCACACCGTGAGTCGAAGGGTGCGACGGCCCGAGGTTGAGGATCATCGTCTCGTCGTCGGGGGTGTCGTAATTGAAGTCGTTGGGGTCTACGTCGACGCCTTCAGGGAGCCGGAGGACGCCGCCCGACTCGTAACGGAGCTCCCGGATGGTCGACTCCTCGCGCGCCAGCATTTCCTGGGCACCTTCGGACGTTTTTGCCTTGAGGAGGTCGGTGAGAGGAACTGTTTGGGCACTCGCCGCGCGGGTGGCGGGCCTGGCCGGGCTGGTGGCGCCGGCCGGTATGGTCGCCTCGCTCATCGGGGCACCTCCTTGAACTGCACCGGCACATGGCCTGTCGCGTAATCCTTGCGCAGTGGGTGCCCTTCCCAGTCTTCGGGCATGAGGATCCGCGTGAGGTCGGGGTGGTCGCTGAAACGGATCCCGAACATGTCGAAAGTCTCTCGCTCGTGTGCTTCGCTGCCGGGCCAGAGGTCGAAAAGGCTCGGGACCACGGGATCTTCGGCCGGCACCTGGCAGCGGACCCGTAGGCGTTCCTTGCGCGAGATCGACACCAGCTCGACTACGACCTCGAAGCGCTGGGCGGCGACGTCTTCGGGGAGCGACCTACCTGGGTGCGTCAGGTAGTCGACCCCGCAGACCCCAATGCAGCTTTCGAAGCCGTCCCTGTAAAGACCCTCCATCAACGACAGGTAACGGCGCCGGTCCGCATGGACCGTCGTCTGGCCGAAGGCCATGGTGACCGGGCAGCCGTGCAGCGACGTGGGCTCCCCGTCTCCGCCGGGTTGGCCGTTTTGCTCGTCGTCTTGCGCTTGAGGGGCTTGGCTTTCGCTCACCGGCTCCCCGCCATCGGAGCTGTCGGACGGGTTTCGGGAGCCACGAGCTGGCGAGGTTGCCGGGGCGCCTCTTCGACGTGCAGGCCGGCCCCGCCCCCGGTCGCTGCCCGGCGGCGCGTGATCTCGCCCCGGCGTATCTGTTCGTGGAGGGTGAGGATGGAATGGATAAGGGTCTCAGGCCCGGGGGGGCAGCCGGGGGCATAGACATCGACGGGGACGACCTGGTCGACCCCCTGGACAATGGCGTAGTTGTTGAACATCCCGCCCGTCGATGCGCACACGCCCATCGAGATGACCCACCGCGGCTCCATCATCTGGTCGTAGACCTGGCGGAGCACAGGCGCCATCTTTTGGCTGACCCTGCCGGCGACGATCATCAGGTCGGCTTGGCGGGGCGAGGCCCGGAACACTTCCATGCCGAAGCGCGCCAGGTCGAAATTGGCTGCACCGGCGGCCATCATTTCCATTGCGCAGCAGGCGAGCCCGAAGTTGGCGCCCCACGAACTGGCCGCACGCGCCCACTTGACGACCTCTTCCAGCGTCCCGGTAAAGAAATTGTGCCGCAGGTCTTCGAGGCCCATCAGTCCTCCCCCGCCTGCGGACCGGTTGCAGCCCCCACCGCCTGGCGAGGTTTACCCGCACCACCGGCCGGGCTCCCCGCAGTCGGCCTCGCCGGGGCTGGCACACCTGGCCGAGCCACCCGCCGTACGGTCGAAGTGACGGTGCGCGGGACAGGTGCCCCGCTCCGGCTGCCGAGCCGCTTGGCCGGGCCCCAGTCGAGAGCACCCTCGGATATCAGGTACGAGAACGCTATGAAAACGACGACCGCGAACGAGGCCATCTCGATGAAGCCGAAGAGTGCCAGTTGCTGGAAGACGACCGCGAACGGGTAGAGGAAGACGATCTCGATGTCGAAGATGATGAAGATCATCGCAACCAGGTAAAACCGGACCGGGAAGCGTGTTGCCGGTTGCCGGCGGGGAGCGATGCCCGACTCGTAGGGCCCGGCTTTGGCCGGGTTGAGCCGGCCGCCTGGCCCGAGCATCTTCGAGGTTGTGAAGGCGCCCCCTGCGAACAGCAGGGAGAGCACCATCAGTAGCAGGATGGGCAGGTACTGGTCCATCGGCGTGCCAGGCTAGCGCCAGGGTGCTGTTCGCCACATATCTGGGACATATCTGAGTAGCATTGCGGCTCGAGCCGAGCCCCAACCAGCTGCGGCCCGCCGGCCGGCCAGGAGGCAGATGAACGGCAACTGTGAGGTGCTGGTAATTGGCGCGGGCCCGTCGGGTTCCTCGTGCGCCTACTGGCTGGCCAGGGAAGGCCACGACGTGGTCGTGGTCGAGCGCAAGTCCTTCCCCAGGGAAAAGACGTGTGGCGACGGCCTCACTCCCCGTTCGGTCCGCCAGCTGCAAGACATGGGCCTTGGCGACGAGATGCTCGGTTGGCACCGCTTCGCCGGCCTGCGGGCGCACGGTTTTGGCCGCAGCCTCGAGCTGCCCTGGCCAGCCGTCGAAGGGCTGCCTCCCTACGGTTACGTCGTCACCCGCAAGGAGCTCGACGCTGTCGTGGCCCACAACGCCGCAAAGGCAGGCGCCGCCATCTGGGAGCACACCGAGGCGGCCGAGCCGTTGCTGGAAGGCACCTCCGTCCGGGGCGCGCGGCTCGTTGCCAAGGGCGACGACGGCCATACCGGTGAGGTGAGGGCGCGTTATGTCGTGATCGCCGAGGGGGCCAACTCCCGCTTCGGGTGGGCGATCGGCAACCAGCGCGCACGCTCGTACCCCCAGGGGATGGCGCTCCGTGGCTACTGGGCGTCCCCGCGCCACGCCGAGCCGTGGATCGACTCGTGGCTCGACCTCGAGGACGAGACCGGGAAGAACATGCCGGGTTACGGCTGGGTGTTCCCTCTCGGCGACGGGAGGGTCAACGTCGGGGTGGGCATCCTGTCGACCGGCAGCATCTGGAAGGGCGTCAACACCACCCAGATGCTCGACGCCTTCTGCAAGATGTTGCCGCGGTCCTGGGGGGTGAGGGCCGACAACGGCCTCTGCCCTCCCACGGGCGGGCGCCTGCCGATGGGCCTCGCAGTCGGCCCCCGTTGGGGGCCGTCCCACCTCGTCATCGGGGACGCGAGCGGCATGATCAACCCCTTCAACGGGGAGGGGATCGCGTACGGTTACGAAACCGGGCGGCTTGCTGCGGGGGTCCTGCACGACGCGCTGACCAACGGCGACCCGGGTGCCCTTGCGGGCTACGAGGAGACGCTTCAAGCCCACTACGGGACGTACTACCGGATCGGACGGGCGTTCGTCCGGGCGGTCAGCCGGCCCAACGTCATGCGTGCGAGCGTGGCCGGCGGGATGCACAGCCGGGCGGTAATGGAATGGCTCCTGCGGATCATGTCGAACATGCTCCGGGCGGACGAGCTCGGGCCCGCCGAAGCGAGTTACAAGCTGCTGACCGGCATTGCCAAGGTGAAGCGGCCTTCAAGCTGAAAGCGTGCCCTAGCGAGCGGCTAGCGCTTCGGCGACTTCCGCAAAGGCCGTGACCGTCGCGTCGAGGTCGCCTGGCGTGTGCGCCAGGCTCGGGAACAGCACCTCGTACGGCCCGGGCGCGATGGCGACCCCACGCTGGAGGAGCCCGTGCATCATCGGCGGGTAGAGGCCCGTGGCGGCGGATGTTTTGGCTCCCTCGTACTCACTCACCGGCCCCGTGCCGAAGAAAATCCCGATCAGAGGCCCGGCGACCGGCACGTTGAGCGCGAGGCCGGCTTCGGCGGCCACGGCGGCGATGCCGGCAGCAAGGCGTCCCGTGTAAGCCGCCAGCTCGGTGTACGCGGCGTCGTCGAGCAGGGAAAGTACGGCCATCCCGGCGGCGGTAGCGACGGGGTTCCCCGACAGTGTCCCGGCCTGGTACACCGGCCCTCCGGGAGCGAGCTGCTCCATGACCTCCCGGCGCCCGCCGAACGCTGCGAGCGGCAGCCCGCCGCCGGCAACCTTGCCGAAGCACCACAGGTCCGGTGTGACGCCGGTCGTGCCCGAAGCGCCCCCGCGGCCCACCCGGAAACCCGTGATGACCTCGTCGAAGATGAGGAGCGCCCCGGCGCGGGTGCAGGCGGCTCGCAAGCCCTCGAGGAACCCCGGTAGCGGGGGTACGAGGCCCATATTTGCTGCGATCGGCTCGACGATCACGGCGGCGACGTCCCTGCCGATCTCGGGGACGGTGTTGTAGGGAGCAACGATTGTGGCGGCGACGGCACCGCGCGTCACGCCTGCGGTTGCCGGCAGGCCGAGCGTCGCGACCCCGCTCCCACCCGCCGCGAGCAAGCCGTCGCTGTGGCCGTTGTAGCAGCCGGCGAACACGACGATGCGTTCGCGGCCCGTCGCGCCTCTCGCCAGGCGCACGGCCGACATGGCAGCCTCGGTGCCGCTGCTCACGAAGCGCACCTGTTGGCACCCCTGCACCCGCGAGCAGATTTCCTCCGCCAGCAGCACCTCCCCCGGGGTCGGCGCCCCGAAAGTGGTGCCGAGGCGTGCGGCCGCCCCGATGGCTTCGACGACCTTGGGGTGAGCGTGGCCGAGGATGGAAGCCCCGTAGGACTGGACGTAGTCGGTATAGCGGGTGCCGTCGGCGTCCCATACGTAGGCGCCGAGGCCCCGCGTCACGAAATATGGTGACCCTCCAACGGCCTTGAAGGCTCTTACAGGAGAATTGACCCCGCCCGGGGTCACGCGGAGCGCCCTCTGCCACCAGCCCTCGTTGCCGGGCGCGTCAACCCCCATAGCCGGCCTCGGTGCCCGCAAGCACGGTCAGGACCACCACTAACTGGTGAGCAGTTCGGCGATCTCGCCGGCGAAGTAGGTGAGGATGATGTCCGCCCCGGCCCTTTTGATTGCGCTCAACTGCTCGAGGGCGACGGCGGTCCCGTCGATCCAGCCCCGTTCGGCCGCAGCCTTGACCATGGAGTACTCACCGCTCACGTGGTAAGCGGCGACCGGCACCCGGACCGCTCGGCGGACGGCCGCGATCACGTCGAGGTAGCTGAGGGCCGGCTTTACCATGACGATGTCGGCGCCTTCTGCTACGTCGAGCTCGACTTCCCGCAAGGCCTCGCGAAGGTTGCGGGGGTCTTGCTGGTACGAACGGCGGTCGCCCCCGCCGGCGATCGTCACGTCCACCGCCTCCCGGAAGGGGCCGTAAAGCGCGGACGCGAACTTGGCCGCGTAGGCGAGTATGCCCACGTGCTCGTACCCCCCGCCATCGAGCGCCTGCCTGATCGCCGCCACCTGGCCGTCCATCATCCCCGAGGGGGCAACCATGTCGGCGCCTGCTTTGGCCTGCGCGAGCGCGACACGGCAGTAGAGGGCGAGCGTTGCGTCGTTGTCGACGTCGCCCCGGGCGTCGAGGGCACCGCAGTGCCCGTGGTCGGTGTACTCGTCGAGGCACAGGTCGGCGACGAGGAGCATTTGCCCCCCGAGCTCGTCGCGTAGCGAGCCCAGCGCCACCTGCACGATCCCCTCCGGCGACCAGGCCTCCGAGCCCTCAGCATCCTTGGTAGCGGGGACCCCGAACAGGACGAGCGCCGGGATGCCGAGCCCTGCCAGGCGCCGGGCTTCCTTCACGAGCGACTCGGTCGTGTGCTGGGCAACTCCAGGTAACGACGAGATCGGCGCCGGTGAAGATATCCCTTCGCGGACGAAGGCCGGTGCCACGAGGTCCTTGACCGAAAGGGAGGTCTCGGCGAGCATTTCCCTCAGGACCGGAGTGCGCCGGAGCCTGCGCATGCGGGTCTGCGGGAACGCCATCGGCGCCAGGCTACCCCGGTCCCAGCAGCGCGAGGACCGTGCTGACGAGCCCGTCGGCAGTGTGCTCGCTCGCCTGCCCGCCGGCTCGCAGGCCGCGCCTCCGGGCGGCGGCGGCTGTCACGGGGCCGATGCACACGGCCAAACCGCGAGGTTTCGCGCCGGCCGCCTCCGCCTGGTCGAGGTAGCTGTCGACAGCGGAGGGAGATGCGAAACATATTGCGTCGGCGGAGGCGGCGCCCCGGAGCAGGGCTGCGCTCACGGGCCGCGGCACGGTCCGGTAGGCCTCGACGGCGTCGACGGCCCAGCCGAGCCGTTCCATGCCCCGCTGCAGCTCCTCGCGGGCTCCCGCGGCCTGAGGCAGGAGGGCACGGGGGGGCCCGCCCGCCGGGCCCGGCTGAGGGAGCTCTGCCAGCAGCCCCTCGGCTGTGGCCTGGGCCGGGACCAGGTCGGCGACAACCCGGTAGCGGAGCAGGGACTCGGCCGTCGCCGGCCCGACCGCCGCCACCGAAGTAGACCGCAGCGCACGCGTGTCCGGCACGAGGTCGAACAGCTTGCCGACCGCGTTGGCCGAGGTGAGCACCACCCAGTCGTACGCTCCCTGCCCCAGCCGGCCTGCGGCCGCCGCCAGGGCGTCGCCCCCGTCGGCTGGCGGGACTATTTCGATCACCGGCACCTCGAGCACCCGGGCGCCCAGCTGCCTGAGACGGCCCGAGAGCGAGGCGGCCTGGTGCACCGCCCTTGTCAGTACGACCGTCCGGCCCGACAGCGGCAGGTCCCGGGCCGGCACGAGCCCGAGGGCGGCGACCTCGCCTATGACGATGGTCACCGGGGCGGCCATCTCCGCCTCCGCCATCCCGGCCAGTGTCGTGCGGACTTGCGACTGCTCGGGCCAGGTGCCCCGCTCGACCGCCAGCACCGGGGTCGTAGGAGGCAGCCCCCCGCGCATCAACCGGTCGGCGATCTTGGCCCGGTGGGCGGCGCCCATCAGGACCACGATCGTCCCCCCGGCGGCTGCGAGCGCTTCCCAGTTTGTGCCCCCGTCCCCGGCAGCGGCGTCGACAGACCTCGAGTGACCTGCAACGACCGTGAACGAAGTGACCAGGCCGCGATGGGTGACCGGGACGCCGGCGTACGCCGGCGCCGCGATCGCCGAGGTCACGCCCGGGACGACTTCGAACGGCACCCCGGCGGCCAGGAGCGCGAGGGCTTCTTCACCACCCCTGCCAAACACAAACGGATCTCCTCCCTTCAGCCGCACCACCTGCAAGCCCTTCTGGGCGTTGGTGACGAGGAGCTTGTTGATGGCGTCCTGGTCGCCGCGGTCGTCGGGGTCCTTGCCGACGTCGAAGAGCTCGGCGCCCTCTTTGGCGAGGGAAAGGAGGTCCGGGCCGGTCAGCCGGTCGTGAACGACCACGTCGGCGGAGGCCAGGACCTCCGCGCCCCGCAGCGTCAGCAACCCGGGGGCCCCCGGCCCGGCACCCACCAGGTAGACGGTGCCGGTCGTCAACGACTTCGGCGCATTCCGGCCAGGTCGGACAAGAGAGACTCCCCACCGCCTGCCAGTACCAGCCTTGCTAACTCGCGGCCGAGATCGGCGGCGCCGGCCGGCGGGCCGGACGTCTTGTGGCGGGATATGGAGCTCCCGTCGAGCGCTGCCAGGAGGCCTTCGAGGCAGAGCTCACCGTCTGGTTGAGTGGTCGCGTAGGCGGCTACGGGGAGCTCGCACCCCCCGCCGATGCTCGCCAGGTAGGCGCGCTCTGCGTCGACCTCGGCCCGGGCCACGGGGTCTTCGATGGCCGCAAGGAGGGAACGGGTGCGCAGGTCGTCCTGGCGGCACTCAACGGCCAGTGCGCCCTGGGCGACCTGTGGCAGCACCTGCTCGGCGCTGAGGACGTGGAGCCGGCCCGGCTGGAGGCCGAGCCGCGCGAGGGCGGCCATCGCCACGACGATCGCGCCACCTTCGGGGACCTTCGACAGGCGCGTCGCGATGTTGCCTCGCAGGCTTTGGAACTCGAGGCCGGGGACGAGGTGGGCGAGCTGGGCCCGCCGGCGGGCGCTTCCCGTGGCGACGACGCAACCGGGCCCGAGCTGCGCGAGCGTTGCGCCGACGAGGGCGTCGCGCGGGTCCGCCCGCTCGGGCACGGCTGCCAGGCAAAGGCCTTCGGGCGGGACCGGCTGGAGATCCTTGGCGGAATGGACCGCGGCGTCAGCCCTGCCCGAGCGGACCTCGGCCTGCACCTCGCGGACGAAGACGCCCTGGCCACCCATTTCCCATACGGGCACCTCGGCTCGCCGGTCGCCTGTCGTGGAAACTCGCACGAGCTGGATCTCCAAGCCGGCGTGCGCCTGCTCGAGGAGGAAAGCCGTCCTGCGGGCCTGCCAAAGCGCGAGCTCGCTCCCACGTGTGGCGAGGCGAAGCACCGGTGCTACGGCTTGGGGCCCAATGGTCCTACTGCTCCAGGTCGAAAAGATCCCGGACGGCCTCGGCCAGGCCGTCACCCCTCGCCGTCCCGGCAGCAGCTTTCAGGCGGACAGTCGGGTCGTGCAGGATCTTGGCAACCAGCCGGCTCGTCATGACCTCCACGGCCTCTCGTTGTCCGGCCGTTAGTTGCCCCGAACGTGCTTCGTAGCGTGCCAGCTCCGCCTGCCTTATCTTTTCGGCCCTGTCGTGCACGGCCCTCACGAGCGGGGCGACCGAACGTGCCGCGACCGAGGTTGCGTAGCTGTCGAGCTCCTCCGCAATGATCCGCTCGACGGCGGGGATCTCCGCCCGGCGCTGGTCCATGCGTTCGGCGACGAAAGCGGATATGTCGTCCATGTCGAGCAGTGTCGCCCCGGGGAGGCTGCCGACCGAGGGGTCGACGTTGCGCGGCACTCCGAGATCGATGAGAAGCAACGGCCTGCCTTGCCTGGCCTCGACGACTTGCTCGATGTTGGCGCCGAGCACGGCGGCCTCGGCGGCGGTGCAGCAGGCGACGACATCGGCTGACCCCAGCGCGAGCGGCACAGCGTCCCATGGCAGAGCGCTGGCTCCGACCAAGGCGGCGACGTGGTCGGCGCGGGCCTTGGTGCGGTTGGCTACCAGGACCGCCGGGGCTCCTTCGGCCTGGGCAAAAGCCTGGGCCGCTTGCTGGCCGATCTCACCCACGCCCAGCACGAGCGCCTGCCGGCCAGCGAGGCTGCCGAGCGCCCCGGCGGCGAGTTGGGCTGCTGCGTGGCCGAGCGAAGTGGCACCACGGCCGATGGCGGTCTCGGTCCGGGCGCGCTTGCCGACTTCGAGGGCGTGCCTGAAGGCACCTGCAAGCACCGGGCCGGACGCTCCCTCCCGGCGCGCTACTTCGGCGGCTCTGCGGACCTGACCGAGCACCTCCGGTTCCCCCAGGGCGGCAGAGTCGAGGCCCGACGAAACCCTGAAGAGGTGGCCTATCGCGGCGTCGTCGAAGTAGGAGTAGAGGTTGCCGGAAAAGTCTTCGGGAGCCTTGCCGCTCCAGGTCGCGAGGAACTCGCGCACGTCAGCCATCGCACCGTGGAACCGGTTGACCATCGCATATACCTCGGTGCGCATGCACGTGGACAGCACGACGACTTCGTCCAGGTGCGGTCGCGACGAAAGGTCGGCGAGAGCTTTGGGCAGGTCGGATTGCCCCACGATGAGAGGCTCGAGCGCCTCGAGGGGCACGGTGCGGTGATTGATCCCGACTATTGCAACAGACACGCCTCGAGGCGCTCCTTTGCTTCGGCTCTGCGTCCTTGGCGGATCAGGTCGAGCATGTCCCAACTGAGGCCCGGGCGCCAGTCAATACCTTCTGTGCTCCTGCCTTGTGCTTTCAAGGCGGCGCGTGCGTCGGCGAGCATCTCGGCAAGTTCTCCCAGTTCGGGGCCGATTTGTGTGGCGAACTGCTCCTTCAGCCAGGACGCCAGCGCCGGGCTGTAGCCGGCGGTGGAAACGGCGAGCGTTACCGGGCCCTGGCGAGCCACGGCGGGGAGGACGAAGGAGCACCGCTCGGGGTCGTCGGCCGAGTTGACCCAAACCTTGGCGGCTTGGCCGTCGTCGAAGACCGCCTGGTCCACCTCCTTGTCGCCGGTTGCCGTCATAACCAACCAGTACGCGGCGGCCTCGCCGCGGCGGTAGGCCCGTTCCTCCGCGCTCGCAAGGCCCTCGAGCGCCTTCATCTCGGGGCCGATGTTCCTGGCGACGACATGGACCTCGGCGCCCGACGCCAACAGGCCGGCGGCTTTGCGTGCCGCGATGCGGCCACCCCCCACGACCAGGCAGCATCGCCCGGACACGACCAGGGCTACGGGGTAAATGTTGGCGCTGACGGGCACGGAAGCCTTAGCAGGAGCGCGGCGTCGGGGCGGGCGCCATCGGCGGGGCCTCGGAGGGGGCCGCGCTGCCGGCACCGCCCGCCGCGACGGCACCGCCACGGTCCACCTCGCGAAGGTGGTCGTAGTAGCCGAGGATCTGCAGCTCGACTGCGAGGTCCACCTTGCGCACGCAGACCTCGGGGCTCATGTTGACGATGGTCGGGGCGAAGTTGAGCACCGAGGACACGCCGGCTTCTACGAGGCGGTCGGCAATGTCCTGGGCGACGGAGGCCGGCGTGGCGATCAGGGCCATGGTGATGTTTTTTTCCCGTACGACCCGGCTGAGCTCGCTCAGCGGGAAGACCTCGGCAGCGCCGACTTTGTGCCCCACCTTTCGCTGGTCCGTGTCGAACGCGGCGACCACGTGGAACCCGCGTTCTGCGAACCCCCCGTAGTTGCCGAGGGCTTGGCCCAGGTTGCCTGCCCCGACCAGGGCGACGTTGAACTGCTTGTCGAGCCCGAGCTGGCGGTTTATTTGCTGCTGCAACAGTTCGATGTCGTAGCCGATACCCCTCGTCCCGTAGGAACCCAGGTAAGAGAGGTCCTTACGCACCTGGGCGGCGTTGGCGCCCACACGGTTGCCAAGTTCGTCCGAAGAGATCGTCACGAGGCCCTCGTTGTGGGCGTCGAGGAGGGCCCGCAAGTAGACGGGCAGCCTACGCACCGTCGCCTCGGGCAATAGGCGGGCGCTCGAGGCCGGCTTGAGCGTCCCACCCCCGGCATCGCCTCTTGTTTGCGGCGAGACCTGCGTCGTTGCCACCGCACAATGCTACGCCGGTCACTGGCATGATTGGCCGGTGAGCACTGCTGCGGTGGACGACGTGGACGAGGCGGGCGAGGCGGACGAGGCGGAGGCGAGCGCCGGGGCGGCCCACACAGCCCCCGTGAGACGGCACCGGATCGCACTTGTCGCTCATGACAACCGCAAGACGGACCTGCTCGAATGGGCTCGTTTCAACAGGTTGTCGCTGAAGGAGCACGAGCTGTGGGCGACGGGTACGACCGGGAAGCTCATCAGCAGCGAGCTCGGGCTACCCGTCAACCGGGTCGAGAGCGGCCCGCTCGGGGGCGACCTTCAAATAGGGGCAATGATCGCCGAGGGCAACGTCGACATGCTCGTCTTCTTTTGGGACCCGCTCGAGCCGCAGCCTCATGATCCCGACGTCAAAGCGTTGCTTCGCGTCGCCGTTGTCTGGAACATCCTCATCGCGTGCAACCGAGCGACCGCCGACTACCTCATCTCGTCGCCGCTCATGAGGGGTTCTTACGAGCGGTCGACCAAGAACTATGGCCGAGCGATGCGGCCTCCGGGCCGCGGTGCCCCGGGTGGCGGTGAGGCTGGAGACCCCGCGGGCGCCACGGTCCCGGCGGGCCCTGCCTCGAGGACGAAGAGGTCCCCCTCGGCTGCACCCAGCTGACCGGCCGCGCTGGCGCCAGCCAAAACGAGCGCCAGGTGCCCGTAGGAGTCGACGATCAAGCCCAGCTCGTCCGGCCTGAGGTCGCCGAACGCCTGCGCCCTTGTGGCATTTGTTGCCCCGACGGCGCCGCCGCCCCGGCTTGGCGGCTCGCTTGCCGGGCTGGCAACGAGCCGGGCACGCACCTCGCCCGAGGCGGCGTAGCGCGACGGCGGCCAATCTTGGGGCTGGGCGGCAAGTTGGATGTTGCCGTAGCGGTCGACCCACGTGACCTCGGCTTCGAGCGCCCCGTCCTGGCGAAGCCGGTTCACGGGGAGCGGTAGGCGTACCAGCGTCCCGGGGCCCACCTGGTCACCCAGCGACAGGAGGTCTCTGCCAAGTGCCAGCTCGGCGGCAGCCGGGGCGAACACGTCCCGCCCGGCGAAGGTCGGCCCCGCCGTGCTCAGCCAATACCCTCGGTCGGCGAGCTCGACGACCACAGCCGGGCCGCCGCAAGCTTCTATCGCCGGGAGGAGCAAGCCGTTGTCGGGGCCGACGAACGCCAAACCGTTGTGTGCGAGCGCGCCGACAGCCCTCCTCGCGGTGCCCACTCCCGGGTCGACGACTGCAACCACGACGCCGGGGGCGACGTAAGCCACTGCCCTTTGCAACGCCAGCGCCCCGGCCCGCACATCCTGGGGGGCAATCCCGTGGGTGATGTCGATGACACGCGCGCCAGGGGCGCGCCTGGCGATGACGCCGTGGAGCGCCCCGACGAAGCCGTCTCCCAGCCCGTAGTCGGTGAGGAGGCTGACAACCAGGCCCCCCACAGGCTGGTCGACGACAGGCCCCGGCGGCCGGGGAGCGCCCGGGGGGGTGACGCCGGTGACGCCTGCGCGCGGGTCAGCCGGCTGCGGTGTACTGGCCGGCAACGAAGCGGTCGACGTCTTCTTCCCGGATGCGGTAAGAGCGGCCGACCCGCACAGCCGGCAGCTGGCCCGCCTGTACAAGGCGGTAGACGGTCATGTTGGACACCCTGAGTAGGTCTGCCACCTCGGCAACGGTGACGTAGCGCGACCGCGGGCGGCCGTCGTTTAGCTTGCCCATGTTCAACCCTTCTCCACCTACGAGGCTACGCGAAATCGGCCGCGTCCGCTCAAGCGGATGGGGCGGGAGCCAGTTGCCGGCTCCGGTCGGTGGCAGCCGCGACCGCTTCGATGAAGGCCGAACGGGTGCCGCGTGCCTCGAGCTGCCGTAGCCCGGCAGCCGTAGTGCCAGCGGGCGATGTCACCGCTGCCCTCAACGCCTCGGGGCTGCTGCCCGTCTCAGACAAGAGGCGAGCCGCGCCCACGAAGGTCTGGGTGACGAGCCGGGCGGAGACGTCGCGCGGCAACCCTGCGAGGACTCCGGCTTCTGTCATCGCCTCGGCCACGAGGAAAAGGTAAGCCGGGCCAGAACCAGAGAGCCCGGTCACGGCATCGAGGAGAGCCTCAGGGACCTCGACCACACTGCCGACCGAGCTCATGAGGCTGGCGGCCCAGTCGATGTCTTCGCGGTCGGTGCCCGGGCCGCCCGAGATCCCGGTCGCCGCTTCGCCCACCAGGGCCGCGGTGTTGGGCATGGCCCGCACGACGCGGACCGCCGGGCCGCACCACGCCTGGAGATCTGCCAGGCGGACGCCGGCAGCTATCGAAAGGGCGCGCACCGAAGGGGTTGCTCCCGCCCCGGGCCCAGGCATCGGCCGGAGGCGCCTGCACACCCCCTCGACGTCGGGCGGCTTGACCGCGACGACGGTCCCCTCGGCGGCCGGAAGTTCCTCTCCCACGAGGGCGACGCCGGCGAGCTCCGGCTCGTCAGCCAGGAGCGACCGGCGAGCAGGCGACACTTCGCTCAGCACAAGGTCGCCTGGTCGCGCCCAGCCGGCGCGCAAGAGCCCCCTGACGAGCGCTTCGCCCATCTTCCCCCCGCCGACGACCAAGAGTTTTGGAGCCATGCAAAACGATACGGCCTAGGGGGTTTCGCCCGGACCGCCAAGGCGCCGCAACCCGGGATCAACCGCCACTTCGCACTTCCCCGAACGAAATGGACAGGAGGCTCGCCGGGCTACGGCATCGCCAATCGTAGCCGCGCCCGGCCGCCTCGCCACCTGCCGGCGCGGCTCTGAATGGAGCTAACCGGGCGGTCGTAGGCGCCGCCGCCCGAGTGCCACCGATAGGCAGGGAACCCGCATAAATGGGCCGTTTTGCCACGCGCGACCAGGTGCACCCGGGCGTAGGGCGAGCACCGTCGCCGCGACCGGCGTCGACCGTGAGAGCCGCTAATTGAGCAGGGCGTCCACCGTGGCCTCGCCGGAGCGGTAACGCCTGACGAGCTCCTCCTGGAGCATGTCGATCACGTCGTGCAGGGTCCTGCGGCGTGCCGATATGTCGTGCTCCAGGCTGGACAGCCGGTCGAGCACGGAAGTGAGCTCCGAGCCGGTGAGCTCGTTGAGCGAACCGAGCCTGTTGGCGGGTAGCACCTCCTCCACACGCCCCGCAAGGGCCGGTTCGTCGCCGCCCGGAGCGAAGAGCGCAGGCAGGCGGCCGGGCCACCCCCCACGGCTGTGGTCACCAAGGATGTGCGGGAGCTGCTCCACTACGTCGCTCGGGCTGCTCTCACCCGATGAGCCGTGCCGGCGCTGCGACTCGGCGACGATCAAGTCGATCCGGGCCTGGGCCAGCCGGCGGACATAGGAGAGCTCCATCTCCGACTCGGCGCACTTCTCGCGCCTTTCCCTCAGCTCTGCCAGGGGCATTTCGGCAAGGTTGGTCAGATCTACCAGGGCCGGGTGCTGGTCCGAGGGATCGGCGGGCATCATGTTCGAGGCTACCGCAGTCCGGCGCCCTCTGTCGTGGTAGGACCGCTCAGTGCGCTCGCTCGGAGCGGGAAGAGGAGCCGGGCCCGCTGTCGCCCCGCCCGAGACGGGAGGAAGGACCGCAACTTCGTCCCCTGCTCGAAGAACGGTGCGAGCCTTCGCAGGCAACCCGTTGACCCAGATCGCACAGGTCGGGAGTACCGCAGCCATATCGGGCCCGTAAACGCGGCGGAGGTAGCGGGTGAGCTGCTCGACGGTCTCACCCGGCCCACCCGGTCCGGCCGGGTAGCTTTCCTTCGCCCTGCCCGCTGCCTGCCTTGCCCCCGCAAAAAATAGGACGGTGACAGGAGCCGCAACGGCCGCCTCGTTGTCGCCGCCTCGACAGTCGTCGGCCTGCCGGCAGGCACCGTTTTGGGCGTCCTGCGAGGGTTGTCCCATCGAGCGGCAGGCTAGTTTGGCAAACGACGGAGATCGAGCGCGTTGGCGGGGTGCCGAGGAACGGTCTGCAAAACTGAGCGGGTGAGCCGCCTCCTCGTCGTGCGCCATGCCCAATCCGAGTGGAACGCAGCTGGCCGCTGGCAGGGCTGGTCGGATGCCCCGCTCTCGGAGGTCGGAGTGGGCCAGGCCCGTTCGGCCGGGCGAGCCCTTGCCACCGGCCGCGGCCCGCTCGGGCTTCCCCTCGACTTCATAGCCAGCTCGGACCTCGCACGGGCCCGGCGTACGGCCGAGATAGTCGGCGAGGAGGTTTGCTATGCCGGCTCGCTCGTCATCGACGCGGACCTGAGAGAGCAGGACCTCGGCGAGTGGAACGGGCTTACAAACGAAGAGATCGTCACGCGCTGGCCGGCCGAGCTCGAAGCTCGCAGGCGTGGGGGCTTCGGGCCCGTGCCCGGCGGCGAGGGCCCCGGGCACTTTGCCGAAAGGTCGATGGGGGCTATCAGGCGGCTCGCAGGAGGCGTGCAGAGCCAGGCCTTGGTGGTGGCGCACGGCGGGGTGCTGGCGGTGCTCGAAAGAGCCCTCGGGTGTTGGGTCGAGGGCCTCCGGCACAGCAACTTGAGCGGCTGGCTCCTCGATTGCCGCGCCGGAGCGGAGGACTTGCAACTCGCACCTCTTGGCCAGGTCGACCTTTTGGCAATGAGCCGGGAAACCGTCACTGGACGCGGGTAATTTCTTTTTTATATGGAAGTCGAGGTGATCCGGAGCCGCCGGCGGCGCAAGACGGTCCAAGCCCGCAGGGTCGGAGATGTCCTTAGGGTGAGCGTCCCGGCTTCGCTCACGCGGGCCGAGGAGGAGCATTGGGTCAACGAGATGCTGAGGCGCACCGAGAGCCGGCGCCGGACATCCAATGTGGACCTCTCGCAGCGGGCCAAGCGCCTGGCGGTGAGGTTTGGCCTGGCGGAGCCGGTCGAGATCCGTTGGGTCGACAACCAGCAGCAGCGCTGGGGCAGCTGTACCCCTGCCGACGCGACGATCCGCATCTCCTCCAAGCTCGCCTCGGAGCCTCTCTGGGTGCTCGACTACGTGATAGTCCATGAGCTCGCTCACTTGCACGTGAGAGCCCATGGCAAGCCGTTCTGGCACCTGGTAAACCGGTACCCCTTGGCCGAGAGGGCACGCGGTTTCCTCATCGCACGTGGCATGGAAGACGGTGAGGAGCTGCCGAGGAGCGGCCCCGGCCCGGGATGAGGGGGCGCCGGAGCGCTCGGGCAGCACCCGCGGGCCCGGACGCGGGCGCCGCACGTGGCATCGCTTCGAGCGGGCGACTCGGGCGCACGGCCCTGGCCGCCCTTCCCGGGCCCGAAACGGGCAGGGGCAGCGAGGTTTCGGTCACGTCCGGGCCGCTCTCCCCGGGTGCCAGACCGGTGGTTTCGGCCCTGCCCCAGCAAGCCAAGGGCGCCCAGGTGCTCAACGCCGACACCGCCGACGCCCTCGCCAAGGCAGCCGACATGGCCCTTGCCCGCAGGGCACCGCTCGCCCTCTGGCTCGCTTCGGCGGGTTCGGACCTCCTCGGTGGAGTGGCGGCTCTGGACGGCTGGGGGAGAGTGGCGGCAGCCCTTTCCCGTTGCTCAGGCGTTGTCCCGGTAGTGGCGGTCGTGGACGGTCCCTTGCTCTCAGGCCCGGCGCTGCTGCTCGGGCTCGCCGACGCCGTCGTCATGACGGCGCAAGCTCTCGCATATGTCTCCGGGCCGGCCGCTGTTGCCGAGCTGACGGGTTCTGCGGTCCAGCCTGCCCAGCTCGGAGGCGCTCATGTGCACTCGGCGCGCTCGGGGGTGGCGACCCTTGCTGTGCGGGACGGGCCGCAGGCGGAGCAAGCGGTCGAAGACTTCTTGTCCTATCTGCCGTCCAATTGCGACGAGCTCGCCCCCATTGTCCCGTCCGCCGACCCGGTCTCGCGCCAAAACCCGGAGTTGCGTGACGTCGTGCCGGTGCGGGCGACCGGTAGTTACGACGTGCGCGAGGTCATAGAGGCCGTAGCAGACGACCGCCGGTTGTTGGAACTACGGCCGGCTTGGGCGCCCCAATTAGTGACGGCCTTGGTACGTATCGGGGGTCACTCGGTGGGCGTCCTGGCCAATCAACCTCAGGCGATGTCCGGCACGCTCGATATTGCAGCCTCGCAAAAAGGCGCCCGCTTTGTTGCCATGTGCGACGTGTTCAACGTGCCGCTGCTGACGATGGTAGATACATCGGGTTTTATGCCGGGACGCGACCTCGAGTGGCGCGGCATTATCCGCCATGGTGCCGAGCTCGTCTATGCCTACGCCGAAGCGAGCGTGCCACGGGTATGCCTCGTGCTGCGCAAGGCGTACGGAGGCGCTTACATAGTGATGGACTCCAAGGCGATGGGCAACGACATCTGCGTCGCCTGGCCCGGCGCCGAGCTTGCGGTCATGGGGGCGGAGGGGGCGGTAAGCGTGGTCCACCGCCGTGCCGACGAGGCGACAAAGGTGAAGCTCGTCGACCAGTACAGGCGGGATTACCTCAACCCTTATGTCGCTGCTGAGCGCGGCTACGTCGACCTTGTTATCGACCCGGCCGAGACCCGGAGCACCGTCGCGCGCTGTTTTTCGCTGCTGCGCACAAAGCGCGAAGGCCTTGCCCGCCGCAAGCACGGCAACAGCCCTTTATAGCCCGCTCTTTACAGGTCAATTGTTGTAGGGCCGTGGTCCCGGGTCGCTCGTTCGCCCGCGGGCCCGCCGCCTTCGACCGCTCTAGGGAGTGCCGGCGCTTTTGGCCCGCTGCGCGGTGCGGCCGGCCTGAACCTGCGGCTTGGGGTGCAGCTCGGTCTGCGCCAAAGGCTGGGCCTGCGGCACGGACCGGGGCACTTTCGCCGTCAGGTCGACGTGGTTGAGTTTTTCGTTGGCCCGGCGTGTGTTCTTGGCCTGTAGCAGCGCCGAATCTGCGACCCGGAAGAGCGCCATTGCGTCCTCTCCCTGCTCGGGGTAGGTAGAGACCCCGACCTGGACCGTGATCGCGGGCAACCGAGCACCAAGGTGGTAAGTGCGCATCCTGGCCACCGCATCGCGTAGCGAGTCGGCCTTCTTGCGCGCCCCGTCGAGAGGAGTATCGGGCAGGATGACGACCATTTCGTCGCCTCCATAGCGGCACGGCACGTCCTCGGCCCGGACGCTGCGCTCGAGCAGACGTGCAAGTTCACGGATGAGCGCGTCCGCCGCGTCGTGACCATAGGTGTCGTTGAACGACTTGAAGTGGTCAATATCGAGCATCAAAAAGCTCAACGGGCGGGCGTGGCGTGCTGAGCGCTGCAATTCCCGCGCCAGCACCTCCTCCATGTAACGGCGGTTGAACAGGCCGCTCAACGGGTCGCGCACCGCTTGGAACTCGAGCGCCTGGCGCAGCCTGACACTCGAAATTGACAACGCCACATTGCCCATCAACGTCGTGGCCAAGGCCTCGTCGACGCTGTCGATCTCCGCAGCGTCTCCCGAAGGTTCGGGGACGAGGTGGAGCACGCCGATCGACTGGTCCAGCGCAACGATCGGTATGCAGAGGTAATCGGTTTGGGCATCCACGTGCGGGCAGCGAGGAGCGCTGTCGGGGTAGCGCAGCCCGCAGACGCGACCGAGCCGCATGGCCCAACAGTCCTCGGGGCGCGCCAGGATCCCTGCGGCCGAGGCATCCCCCCACCATGCCGCCTCGACCAGCTCGGAGGCATTGTCGCGCAGCCAGAGCTTGGCCGATAACAGGGGGAACATCCGCGGCCCGTTTTCGAGCATGATCTGGTGGATTTCCGGCTCCGACAGCACCGCCTGAAGCATCTCGGACAGCCGGTTGATGCCGAGCAAGCCACGGTTACGTCTTTCGAGCTCCTTTAGCTGGACCGAGAGCGTGATGTGCGCCTCGTGCAACTCCGCCCACGCCCGCCGGGCTGCGCTCACGTCGCGTACTGCGGCGGCCGTAAACCTGCCCTCTTCCAAATCGACGGGGCTCAACGAGATCTCTACCGGGAAGCAGGTCCCGTCGCTGCGCTCGGCCGACAATTCATGTGCCTCGCCCACGGGGCGGACTTCGGGCCAGGCCCAGTACCGCGCCCGGTCGCGCTTGTGCGCCGAGCGGTAGGCCTTGGGAACGAGCATTTCGACGGATTTGCCGACCATGTCCACCCGAGAGGCACTGAACATCCGCTCAGCCTGGCGGTTGACCATCACGATCCGCCCGTCCTCGGCGGCGAGGACTACTGCGTCTGGCAGCATGTCCGCAAGGGGCTCCAACTGGCTCAGCGAAGGCAAGCCGAGCCGCGACGGCGACAGCGGCGGCTTGCCGGGCAGGATATCTGTCACCTTTCGCCCGTGCCCGGAGACGGCACCTACCGGTCCGAGGAAGCCAGCGCGCGTTCCCGCCTCGACCAAGCCAGGCCCTGTGGCGGCTGGAAGAGCTTCGTCCACCGGTTCACGTTCTTTTCTCACCGTCTGTGCGGTGCTAAGTCACGTCAGCTGATTGCGATTGTGGTCACGCTTGCCCCGTCGTGCTGAGCCGAGCCTGTGCAACGGGCTCCTGCTTTTTTGGGGACGTACCTTCCGTGGGGCCGAACCTTCGCCCGAATATATACCCGAGGGCCCGTCCCTTATGCGCATCTGTCAATGGCGCAATCGCGTCACGGGCGCGTGCAGACGCCCACTTAGGAATACCTAAGATTTTGGCACGTGCACCGTCGAGCCTCGTAAAACGGTAAGGGTGTGATGGCGGGTGCCTGGCCGGGCCCGCAACTGCCCGGCACCTGGCGGCGAGGCCCGGCCCGCTCGGAGGCGGACGGCCTGTTGATCGTGGACGAGCAAGGGGTGATCGGCGTTGCAGACCGTCAGGTTGAAGCGCTGTTCGGGTACGAAAGTACTGAGTTAATTGGCCGACATCTCTCCGTACTTGTACCCCAAAGCGCCCAGCTAGGCGCTTCGATGCTCGGGGTGGCCGGTACGTTCGGGCCCCCCGGGCTACCGAGGTCGGTCTCGTTGCTGGCCGACGGGCGCCACAGTAACGGCTCATGGCTCGATTTGCAGCTACTGGCTTGGCTCTTCGAGACAGGAAGGGGCGTTTCGGCGGTGGTGTTCGTGCGCGAAATCACAAGCACTACCAAGGGCCTGAGCAGGGACGAGCTCGACCTGCGGCCCCAAGGGGCGGCAGGGTCAGGTGCCCGTCGCCGGGCGGACGATGTGACCCTCATCAACCTCGGGCGACGCGAGCTCGAGATCCTCAAATTGCTTGCGGGGGGCCTGCCGAACAAGGAGATCGCCGAACAGCTCAACATCAGCCTCAACACGGTGCGCAACCATGTGAAGAGCATCCTCAACAAACTGGGAGCTCATACCCGCTTACAGGCCGTTGCCATTGCGGTGTACGAAGGGGTCATCGGACGCGAAGACACACGTCCTTTTCAGTGAAGTTCGTCGCCCGAGCCCGTCCACCCTGGGGCCAGGCCGTCATTTTGTAGCCGGTGGGCCCGCCTTGGCGCGGGGGCCGTGGAGCGGCCTGATGGTCGCCCAGCGCAAATGCAATGGGAGAGCCTGGCGCCGCGAGGGTACCGGGGGCGGTACGGTCGCGTCCGACGAAAGCCACCCCCTCTTGCGGAACATGACGACGAGCCCGACCACGACGAGAACCTGGGTGCCGATGCCGACGCTCAGGAACACCGCCAAGCCGCTCAAGTGGTTTGTCATCCAGCTGAAGTTCTGGCCGAAGAACCCGGTCAGGAAACTTAGCGGCAAGAACACGGTCGCAATTATCGTCAATTGCTTCATCACGACATTGAGCCTGTTGGACACGGTCGACAGGTGCGTGTCGAGGGCGCCGCTCATCAGGTCCCGGTAACTGTCGACGAGGTCGTTGACCCGGACGAGGTGGTCGTAAATATCGCGGAAGTAGCGCTCGGTTTCGGGGGTCATCCCCGGCAGAGCGTCGCTGCCGACGAGGGTGGCAAAAACGTCCCGTTGCGGTGTCACGATCTTGCGCAGGGCGATCAGGCTCCGTTTGAGGTCGAACAACTGACCGAGCTGTTCCTCGGTCGGCTGGCGGAGGATCTCGTCCTCCAGTTCGTCGATCTGGTCGTCGAGCAGCGACAAAATCGGGAAGTACCCGTCGACCAGGCTGTCTACGAGGCGGTAGAAGACCATGAGCACAGTCACGGCTTCGTTGGACATTTGCAGCCGCTTCAGGACCTCGCCGAACGCCGGGCACGTGCGCCGGTGGACCGTTACTAGAAAGTTCTTTGCGTAGAAGCAGTGAACTTCGACGAGGTCCCCATGCTGGTCCGGCCCGTAGACGACCAGGAAAGTGAAGTTGTCATAGGCATCGAGCTTCGGCCGCTGGCCAAAATGCTCGGCGTCTTCGAGCGCGAGCGGGTGGAAGTGGAACGTGTTTGCGAGGATCTCCCGCCACCCCGTCCAATCTGCCCGGTGCTCCCAGCCAGTGCTGCCCGCTTGGCCCCCGGGTGCGGCGGCTGCGCCGGTCGCCTCGGCGACTTCCAGGTCGAGCCAGAAGGGCGCCGAGGATGCCAGGAGGCGTTCGACCTCCTGCCGGGTTGGCTCGAGGTGCGAGCCGTCCATGGTCACCAATTGGCTGGCCATCCCGGGATGGGACAATACCTCCGAGGTGACGCGGTGCTCGCCATGGTCGGGCAAGCCTCGGTAGCGTGGCGAGGTGATATCGATCGCCCCGTCGCGCAGCTCTTCTCCTTCGGTCCGCCGGTGCCTCCACCTGGCGGGCGCGCTCCTTGCCGTTGCGCTCCTGGCCGGGGGTGCCTTCACGCCGGCGGATGCGTCCACGCCGGTGGCCGGCGCGCTCGTCGTGGGCGCAGCGTCTCGCTCGCCAGCTGCCTCGGTCCCATCGCCGCCCCACGCGACGAGCGCGCCGACAATGGTTGCCCACACCACCGACGGTGCCATCGGTTACCGCGAGATCGGGACCGGCAGCCCTCTTCTTTTGCTCATGGGCTACTTGGGTTCGATGGACAACTGGGCGCCGGATTTCGTAGACCAGCTGGCCCGGTCCCACAGGGTCGTCATGATGGACAACGCCGGGGTGGGCGGTACGGCTCAGGTGCGTGGGACGCTGACGATCGATGCAATGGCCGCGCAAGCGAGCGCTTTACTGGACGCTCTCCATCTCGGCAAGGTAGCCGTCCTCGGTTGGTCGATGGGCGGCATGACGGCTCAGGCCCTTGCAGTCCTCCATCCGGGCCAAGTGACGAGGCTGGTGCTGGCTGCCACCCAGGTCGGCAACGGTAAGGCTCTTGCGGTACCGGCGGCAGCTGCCGCCAAGCTGGCGAGCCCCGACCCGGCCGTCGTGCTCTCGGCGCTCTTCCCGCCCGGGCAGGGTGCAGCTGCGCGCGCCTACGCCTTCGGCCTTCTCCAGTACCCGGGGTTCTACACAGCTCCCGCCTCCGTGCTTGTGGCTCAAAGCAGCGCAGTCGGGCAATGGATCGAGGGGAAGGACCCTGCCGGAAGGGAAGTCACGCGGATCGGGGCCCCGGCGCTGGTGGCGGACGGTACTGCCGACGCGCTCGACCCGGCGCAAAACGCTTACCTCCTGGCAGATGCGATCAAGGGGTCCAAGGTCCATCTCTACCCCGATGCCGGTCACGCCTTCTTGTTCCAGGATTACGCCGAGTTCATAAGCGCCGTCAACGCCTTTCTCGGCTGAGAGGCGCCCCGGCGACCGCTGCGGGCGCGGCCAAAGGCACCAGGGCACCCCCGCCCGTTAGCGCAGCGACCCTGCGGGGTCAGGACGGGCCGGGTACCGATGCGGCGGCGCGCACGATGTCGCCGAGGTGCGGCCCGTCGGAGACGAACAGCACCGACAAGCCGAAACGGCGTTGGCGCTCGGCGATAGCCGGCACGATCTCCTCGGGGCCCGTGGGGATGACGTAGGCGCAGTCCGAGGGGTCGACACCTGTTTCTGCCAGCCCTGCGCGGAGCGAGTGAGCGTCCTTGGACAACACCAGTGCCATGATCGAGCGCGTGATGTCCTCGGGACGGCGGCCGGCAGCCGTGGCCGCGGCCCCCAAGGCCTCTACCGCCGCCTCCACGTCGGCGATCGTCGTGCTCAGCTTGCGGAGCAGGTCGTCACGCCGCGACGGTAGGCGCGGCAACGGCTTGGCGCGAGATGTCGCGTTCAAGTCGATGTGGTCTGCCCACTTGCCCGCCATCTCGAGCAGCCGTGGCGACCCGCCACCGAGCATGAGCCGGGGTGGCTGTGCCGGCACCGGCGCCGTCGGCAAGTCGCGGACGACGACCTCCTTGCCCTCGATCGAGCCGGCCCCCTCCCTGAACAGCTGGTGCCAGAGCTGGCAGGTTTCCGCCAGCCGGTCGAGGCGCGCTCCGTGGCTCGGCATGGTGGTGCCGAGCGCCGCGAACTCCTCGCCGTTCCACCCTGCCCCGAGCCCGGCCAGGACGCGCTGGCCGCCATAGAGGGCGGCAAGCTGTGCGAAATGGCGGATGAGGAGCGCCGGGTGCAGCAGGCCGACATTTGCGACGACCGAACCGATCACCATTCGCTCGGAGAGAGCTCCGAGAGCCGAAAGCACGACGACCGGGTCGGGTGGCCGTACAACTGCGTCTTCACCCGGTTCGGGGGAGAAAAAAAGATGGTCCGTAACAAGGATGCCCGCCACCCCGAGGGCTTCCCACCTGAGGGTACTGGCACGCAAGTCCTCGATGTCACCGACGTTGCCCACCATTACGTAGACGTCCATGGTCCTCCTTCAGAGCCGCCAGCGGCCGGTATGGTAGCTGCGGCAATGGCGGTCTGCAATCCGAAAGGGCCAAGCCTGTGACAGACCAAACAAGCCCCGCAGCGCTACGGGCCGGCTACGTCCTCGAACGTGGCACCGGTGGGCCTGTCGAGCCAACCGTTGGAGCGGACTTGCGGTTCTTGCCACTCCCGTTCGCCTCCGTCCGCATCAACGCCGGATTTTGGGCGAAGCGCCAGGAGGTCAACGGCTCGACGACGGTCCCTGCCGGCCATGACCAGCTCGAACAAGCCGGCGCCTTCGAGAACTTCCGTTCTGCAGCCCGTCGCGGCACGGGCCAGTACCACGGGCCTGTCTACGAGGACGGCGAAGTGTACAAGTGGCTGGAGGCGGTCGCATGGGAGCTTGCTCGCCGGCCCCGGGCGCAGCTTGCCACCTGGGTGCTCGGCACGGTCCCTTTGGTGGCCGCCGCCCAGGACGACGACGGTTACCTCAATACCTTCGTCCAGGTGGCCGCCAAAGGCTCAGGGCGCTTTGCCGATCTCGCCTTCAACCACGAGATCTTCAACGTGGGCGCGTTGGCGCAGGCGGCGGTAGCTCTCGCGAGGACCGGTGCGGGCGCCGGCCTGCTGGATGTGGCACGCCGTGCGGCGAGCCAAATCAACGAGACTTTCGGGCCCGGCAAGGCCCCCGGGACCTGTGGCCACCCGCTCATCGAGATGGCCCTTGTCGAGCTCAGCCGCCACACGGGGGACCGCACGTACCTCGAGCTGAGCCGCCATTTGATTGCTCAGCGCGGCAAGCGCGTCCTCAGCTCGGGGCGCTTCGGCCCGTCGTACTTCTCCGACCGGGTACCGGTCCGGGAAGCCACCAGCCTCGAAGGCCATGCAGTGCGCGCCCTCTACCTGGCTTGCGGGGCGACGGACCTCGCCACCGAGACCGATGACGAGCAGCTCCTGGCAGCAGTAAAGGGGCAGTGGGCAAGCACTGTCTCCTCCAAGGCCTACATCACGGGAGGTCTTGGCGCCCGCTGGGACGGGGAAGCCTTCGGGGATGCCTACGAATTGCCGCCGGACCGCGCTTATTGCGAAACCTGCGCAGCGGTCGCCAGCGTGCAGTGGGCCTGGCGCCTCCTTTTGAAGACCGGGGATCCCGACTATGCAGAGCTCATCGAGCGCACGCTTTACAACGGGGTCCTGCCGGGGGTTTCCCTCTCCGGCGACCGGTTTTTTTACGTCAACACGCTGCGCCTGCGGGCCGAAGCGGCACAGGCCGGCGACGACGCCGAGCCCCCTGGCCCTGCCAACGGGCGGCGCCCCTGGTTTGCCACGTCCTGTTGCCCGACCAACCTGATGCGCATGATCGCGTCGCTCCATCACTACTTCGTGAGCGGTGGGCCGGAGGGGGTGCAGCTTCACCAGTACGCAAGCATGTCGATCGACGCCAGGGCCGTTCACGGCCCTTCGCGGTTGGAGGTCGAGACCAATTACCCATGGGACGGTGAGGTTTGCGTGCGCCTCGGCGAGGCTCTCGGCCGGCCGTGGGAGCTGGCCCTGCGGGTCCCGCAGTGGGCTGGCGGAGCCTCCCTTCGCGTCAACGGCCGGGCGGCCGGCCCCGAGCCCGTGCCGGGGACCTACACACGCCTGTTCCGTAATTGGGAGCAGGGCGATGAGGTCGTGCTGGAGCTGCCTGTCAAACCACGAAGGTCGCGACCGAGCCCCGAGGTCGACGCCGTGCGAGGCTGCGTGGCGCTCGAGATGGGCCCCTTCGTTTACTGTCTCGAACAGCACGACCAGCCGGCCCGCACCCCCGTCGACGAACTGTGGCTGGGCGGGGGTAGCCTTAGAGCCGCGGCTCGTCCGGATTTACTAGGTGGTATAACGGTTATCAAAGCCAATGGCGTCGTCCGTCGAAGCACCGGAACGGCGCCTCTCTACAAAACGACAACCGGGGAGGAAACGGTGGCACTGTCCAATAGCGCGCCGGCCGCTCGAGCCGACGATGCAGGGGTTAGTTCGGAGCTGACTGCGGTGCCCTATTACGCCTGGGCGAACCGTGGCCCGGCAGCTATGCGTGTATGGGTGCCTGAGCAATGAAGGGCGCAGCGCCGGTCTGGGCCGGGCCTTACCAGGTCGTGGCGGCGCTCGACCCGATGTTCGGCTACTAACGATGCGAGAAAATCGCCTTCGGGCACTTCTCAGCAGCGGCAGGGCCACTTTGGGGACGCACCTTTTTTTGTGCTCTCCGACCGTGGTCGAAGCGATCGGCCAGACAGGTGCGTTCGATTATGTCGAGTTCCTGGGTGAATATGCGCCTTACGACCTCTACTCCCTCGAGAATTTCTGCCGCGCTGCCGAACTGTACGACCTCGGGAGCATGATAAAAATAGATTTTGCCGGGCGCCGCTATGTGGCTCAGCGAAGCATCGGGGCAGGCTTCGAGAGCGTCCTGTTCGCCGATTGCAGGTCGGCCGAAGACGTGGCGAGTTGCATCCGCTCCGTGCGTGCGGATACGCCCGATGAGCGAGGCTTTTACGGGGTGGCCGCTCGACGCAACGCGTTGCCAAATTACGGCGGCACGCCCAGGTACGTGAGGGCGCTGTCAGACATTGTGGTTGTCGTCATGATCGAAAAAGGGCCGGCCGTCGAGGTCCTTGACGAGATCCTCGAGGTCCCCGGCATCGACATGGTCCAATGGGGCCCGGCCGACTACGCCATGAGCATAGGGCGGCCCGGCGAGGTGACCGCGCCCGAGGTCCGGGCTGTCGAGCGCAAAGTGATCGAGATGTGCCTCGAGGCGGGGGTGCCGCCCAGGGCCGAGATTTCGAGCGTGCAGCAGGCTGCCTACTATCTCGACCTCGGGGTACGCCATTTCTGTTTCGGCTACGACCTGAGAGTGTTGCAACAAGTGCTGGGCACCGGCGGCGAAGAGATGAGGGCTTTGCTTGCCAGCGCGAGCGCGCCCGCTCCCGACGTGCCCGGGACGGCCGCGGTGATCCCGCACGAGGCCCAGGGCAACGGACGGGACGGGCAGGTCGTGTGACTTGAACAGCCTTTATGGGCTGAGGCGCCGCAGCTCCGCCATGGCCACAATTGCCTGCGGCGTATTTGCCATTTTTACGCTCATCCCGATCTGGTGGGCCCTAGTATCGGCGAGCAAGACGGTCCCGGCACTGAACTCAACTTTCGGGTTCTGGTTCGCGAGGCCGTTCGACCTCATCCCCAACCTGGACCGAGTGCTGAACGCCAACGGCGGTATCTATCTTGTCTGGCTGAGGAACACGGCAATTTATGCCGGCCTGGGTGCGATGGGAGCAACCGGTCTTTCTGCGGCAGCCGGGTACGGTTTTGCGAGATTTGAGTTCCGCGGCAAAAATGTCCTTTTTGTCTTCGTAATGGTCGCGTTCCTCATACCGGTCACCGTCTTTGTCGTGCCGCTGTACCTCGTCTACGCCAAGGTTCACCTGGACAGCACCATGCCGGGGATATTCATTCCTTTTATGGTGAGCCCTTTCAGCGTTTATGTGATGAGGGTCTATGTCGGCGGGTCCGTGCCCGGCCAGCTGATCGACGCGGCCAGGGTCGACGGAGCCGGCGAGGGGGCCATCTTCCTTCGCGTTGCCTGCCCGTTGATGGTCCCTGCGCTGGCAACCGTGTTCATGCTCAACCTCGCCATGGACTGGAACAATTATTTCCTGCCCTTTATCATCAACAACAACCCGCACCTGAGTACTCTCACCCAGGGTCTGCCGATGTTCGGGTATGGCTCCCTCCAGGTGGCCGCCGGGCTCCTCACGATCGTGCCGCTGATGATCGTGTTCGCCGTGCTCCAGCGCTACTGGCGGGGCGGGCTCGTGCTCTCGCTCCTCGACGGATAGCCACGCCGAGCGCTAGAGATGGTAAATGTAGGCGCGGCCGGCTGAGCGAGCGCGTACCGCGCCTGCTACAGCGGTGGCACCGTCGACGGCGACGGAGTAGCCGAACTCGTTGCCGGCCTCGGCCTCGCCGGGGCCAGCCAGTTGGGCAGCCTGGCGCCAACCTGAAGTGCTCCGTGCGAACAGGTACACCCGTCCGGCACTTGAAGCGTGTTGGAACGCCCCGACGACGATCACGCGGCCGGTCGTGGCGACCGAGTCCCCGAAACAGTCACCGGTGACAGTGCCCGGACCAGTCAGCTCGGCAGTTTGGCGCCAACCCGTTGCCGTCCTCCCGAACACGTAGGCACGGCCGGCCGCTCCGGCGGCGAGGCCTGCGCCAACGACCACGGTCTTTCCCGCTAAGGCAACCGAGACGCCGAAACCGTCGCCCGCCACGGTGCCGGCACCTGCCAACTCGGCGGTCTGGCGCCACCCCGCCGGTCCCCGGTTGAACAGGTAGGCCCGGCCCGCCAGAGAAGCATGGGCGAACGCGCCAGCGATGATCGCCCCGCCCGATAATGCAACAGCATCGCCGAAATTGTCCTTGGGGGCGATGTCCAGGCTCCTCAGCTCCGTTGCCTGCCAGCCTCGCAGTGCCTTGGTGAAGACGTAGACCGCGCCGGCCTTGGAAGCCTGACCCGGCGCGCCGACGACAATCGTGCTGCCGGCGACGGCGACCGAAGCACCGAACAAGTCGGCGGCGGCAGGCTCGGGGCCTTCCAATTGAGCTGTCCGCTGCCAACCGGCGGTGGTTTGCGTGAAGACGTACGCCGCACCGATCCCGGAGGAGAGAATGGATATTGCGGGCGCGCCGACGACAATCGTGCTGCCCGAAATGGCGACCGAATCGCCGAACCAGTCGTGGGCGCCAGGATCAGGACCTTGCAGCTCGGCTGTCTCGACCCAACCCTTAGCCGTACGGGCGTAGACAAAAGCGCGGCCGACGCCCGAATTGACAAGGGGCTCGGCTGGTGCGCCGACAACGACGGTGCCGCCTGAAACCGCAACCGACTCGCCGAACCAGTCATCGGCGACCGTCCCCGACCCCGCCAGTTCGGCTACCAGGTTGCCCACCGGCGCACTTGCCCGCTCTGCGGCAACTGCTTGGCCGGCGCCCGTTACGCCCGTTGCGCCAGCTGCGAGTTGGACGAGCGCTACCGCAGCGGCTATGGACCGATGTCGCATTTGGACCAGGAGCTGTGGGGCTAATGCTGCGGGCTTGCCGGGCCAGCGGTGGCTTCCACCAGGTCGGCGACGTCGAGATCTGCTGCCGTTGGCTCGTAGGAAACCTGGACAGGCTTCTGGTAGAAGTACTGCTTGCCTAGCATTGCCGAAGCGACCGCGGCCACAACGCAAGCCGCGAGGGCAAAATCGAGCGCTTCGTGCAGCCCGTGGCTGAAGGGGACGGCGATCAGTTTCGGGAAAAAGGACCTCCCGGTGAGGAAGGCAGCCTGAGTGTGCGTCAAATGGGAAAGCACGCCGGTCGGCGCAAGCATGCTCTGGACCGGGTTGTAACCGAGGAAAGCGCTGAAGACCGAGGATGTGGGTGGGAGATCGGCCACTTTTCTCGCTGACGCGGCCGGGACACCGTGGGCGATGAGGCCGTGGTAAAGAGTGGCGGGGAGGTCGGCGGATAAGCCTGCAATTATGAGAGAAAAGAAAATCCCGATGGAGAGCACCATCGCAGAGTTCATGATCGTTGCTCCCATCCCGGACGATTGGCCGCGCTGGTCGGGCGGCACCGCATTCATGACGGCGGCCCGGTTGGGGGAGGCGAACAGCCCCATGGAGAGCCCGTTCATCGAGATGATCAGAGCGAACCAGACGTACGAAAAGTTGACCGGGAGGAGCTCGAGCAGCCCGAAACTGACGGCGGCCGCCACCATGCCTCCCGTGGCAAACGGGCGGGCCCCGAAACGGTCCGACAGGTGGCCCGACAATGGCCCGGCCACCAGGAACCCTCCGGTCAAGGGGAGCATGAATATCCCGGCCCACAGGGGCGTCTGCGAGAAGCTGTAGCCGTGGCTCGGCAGCCAGATGCCCTGGAGCCAGATGATGAGGATGAACATGAGCCCGCCACGTCCGAGCGCCGACATAAGGCTGGCGACACTGCCGGCGGCGAACGCACGGATCTTGAACAGCGGGATACGGAACATCGGCGCGCTGACCTTGGTCTCGACCCACACGAAGAAGGTCAGCACGGCTAACCCACCGATCAACGCGGCCAGCACCCATGGGTTGCCCCAACCCATCGTGTGGCCGTCGTAGGGTTCGATACCGTAAACGATCCCGATGAGGAGGGCGATGAGGCCGACGGCGAAGGCGGCATTGCCGAGCCAGTCGATATTGGCGGGGTTGCGGGAACCTTTTTCCTTCAGGTTGATGACACCCCAGACTGTGCCGAGGATCCCGACCGGTACCGAAACCCAGAAGACGAGCCGCCAGTTGATCGGCCCCAGGACGCCGCCCAGCACGAGCCCGATGAACGACCCCGCGATCGCGGCCACCATGTTGGTCCCGAGGGCCAACCCTCGCTGGTTGGGAGGGAAAGCGTCAGTCAGGATGGCGGCCGTGTTGGCCATGATGAAGGCACCCCCGACGCCCTGCATCAAGCGCATGACGATCATGAACAACGCCGCGTCCCGGCCGTGCATCCAGGTCACGGACAGCATGATGGAAAAGAAGGTGAACACCGCAAAACCCATGTTGTACATCCGCACCCGCCCGACGATGTCGCCAAGGCGCCCGAAGCTCACCACCAGCACCGCCGTCACGAGCATGTAGCCCATGAGCAGCCACAGGAAGTAGCTCGTGTTGCCCGGGGTGAGCGGGTTGAGCCGGATCCCGCGGAAGATGTCCGGCAAGGAGATGAGCACGATGGAGCCGTCGATCGTCGCCATCAGCATCCCGAGCGTGGTGTTGGAGAGGGTCGACCACTTGCCCTTATATGGGTCGGTGACAGCCGAGGAGGGCGCGACTGGTGCTGTGATTGCAGAGGCCAACTCTTCCAAGCTACCGGCCTACAAGGCAGCGTCGCGCCGATTATTTCCCGTTGGGGTTAACCTTTTTCCACTTGACCAGGGACGGGCCTCAATGTTGCAGGAAGGCAAGCAGCTTGCCCCACTGGCCGGCCAGCGCAAGCGGGTTCGACAGCGCCGTCAGGCCTCCGAGCCCGTAGTAGTACTCGAGCGAGGCCAGAGCGACCAGCCGGCTACCCAGGTCCGCCCGGGGTTTACTCCGGGCTGCGACCTCAGCCGGCGGAGCGCCTCGGCGAAGTACCCGATAGAGAAGCCCCCGATGACCTGAGGCAGGCCAGGAGCGTCGAAGTAGGTGCTCGGCCGGCAACTCCGCTGACGGCTCAGGTTAACCCTTCACGGCGCCGGACACGAGACCACGCACGTAGTAGCGCTGCAGTGCTACATAGATGATCACGCAGGGCACCATCGCGATCACCGCGCCGGCCACGAGCACGCCGTAGTCGATCTGGCCATAGGTGTCGCTGGCTTCTACATTGACGAGGGCCACTGGCAGTGTGTAGATCGAGTCGTTGGTAATAAAGGTGAGCGCCCCGAGGAACTCTGTCCAGGAGAAAAGAAAGGCATAAAGCACGGTGGTGGCCACACCGGGTACCACCAGCGGCCTGAGCACCCGGGTGAGCGTGGTGATGACCGACGCCCCGTCCACCTTTGCCGAGTCGGTTATCTCGCTGGGCAGCTGCCTGAACGTGTTGCGCATCAGGTAGGTGCCGAATGGCAGGTTGAAGGCGGTATAAAAAAAGACCAGCCCTGGCAGGCTGTTCAGCAGGTGGAAGAACTTGAGCTCGAGGAACAGGGGCACAACGACGGCCTGGAACGGCACCATGAACCCAAGGAGCACCAGGCCAAAGAGCGTCCCCGACCCCCTGAACCGGAAGTGCCCGAACCCGTAACCGGCGAAGGTAGCCACCACGGCGGTCACGACCGCCGTGGCAACCGCAACGATCAGGCTGTTGAGGACGTTGCGGAGGATGTGGTCGCCGTACAGAAGTTTGTTGAAATTGGAAAAACCGAGCTGCGAGAAGCTCTTCATCGAAGGCGGAGAAATCACGGCCCCGGGTGGCTGCAACGAGCGCAGGACTTCCCACAGCAGCGGGACTATGAAGATCGCCGCGATCATGGAGCCACCCACCAGGTACATGAGGGTGCCCTTCTCGCTCCCTGACTTGCGCCGGTAGCGAGTTTGGGGGTTAAGCATCCTCGCTCCGGAGGAACTTGAACTGCATGAAGGTGATAAAACCCACCACCGCCACCAGCACCACGGACATGGCGCTGGAGGAGCCGACGTTGAACGACGTGTTGAACGTCTCGTAGATCTGCATTACGACGCTCTGGGTACTGGACCCCGGCCCGCCGTCGGTGATGATGAAAAACTGGTTGAACGCCAACAACGAGCCAATAACGGAGATAACCAGGCTGAGGGCTATCGAGCGGCGCAATAGGGGGATGGTGATCATGCGCTCGCACTCCCACCACGTGGCGCCGTCGACAGCGGCGGACTCGTAGAGGTGCTCCGGGATGCTCTGCATCCCCGCCATGAGGATCATCATTGTGAACCCCGAGGCCAGCCAGACGACGAAGACGCATATGGCAAGAGTCGCCAGCCAGGTCTTCGCGGTCCAGGGCGTGTCGACGCCCGCCAGGCCGAGCTTTGACAACACGACGTTGATGGTCCCGAACCCCGGCTGGAGCTCGACCTCGAGCAGGAAGCTGAGGGTGCTGATGCCGACTATGAACGGCAGGAAGAAGCAGGTCCGGAAAAAGGTCGAGCCGAACCGGTTGGACCGGGTGAAGACCGCCAGCAGGTACCCCACCACAAGGATAGGCACCGTCACAATGGCGGTGTACTCGAGAGTGAAGTAGATCGAGTGGATAAAGGTCGAATTGTGCAACAGGGCGTCATAGTTGGCGCCGCCGACGTAGTGGTACGGCCCGATCAGGGGGTAATTGGTGAATGAAACGAACGCCCCGTACCCGAGCGGGTAAAGGATGAAGATCCCGACGAACGCGATCGCCGGGAGCACCAGTAGGTAGCCCGAACGCGCCTCGCGCCGTCGGCCGCGCGATGCTCTCCGCCTGCCGGCTGGCCCCGCGTGCCTGCCCGGCGATCTGGTCGCCGTAGCCGGGGTGACTGTGACCAAACCCACTTCCTCCGTTGCCCTGGCGCCTCAGGCGCCCGGAAGGCTTTTAGGTGCTGACCGATTATGGACAGATCGAAAGCCGCAGGCCCGGGTTTGCCGGGCCTGCGGCTCTGACCGGGGTTCGAGGTGCGGTCTAGGAGTCGGCGGCGTTCAGCGTTGCCTGTATGCCGCTTTGGCCGATCTGCAGGGCTTGAGGGACGTTGTCGCTGTAGACGGCCTCGTCGAACATCTTCAGCCAGGGCGCGCCGGGGTTGTTGAACACGGCGTTGTAGGCGAGCGTGTACTCGACCGAGCCGTACTTCAGCGTGTCGAGGGCGACCGCGTCGTAGGGGTACTCCTTGGCGAGGGCCGGTGTGACGATGTCGCTGCGCACTGGGGACTCCCCGTCGGCCGGGTACTGCTCCTGCTGGGCCTTGGCGAGGAACCACTGGACGACTTCCCACGCCCCCGACGCGTTCTTGGCGCCTTCGGGGATGACGAAATCGTCGCCCCCGTCGAACGTGCTGCCGTGCCCACCGAGATCCGCTGGCAGGGGCACGTCTTCGAAGTCAGCTTTGGGCAGGCCTTCTTTTTCGTAGGTGGAGAAGAAACCGTAGTCGCCCGGCAGCATCCCGACGTTCCCCTTACCGAAGTCCTGGCCCCACGTGGTCCCGTCCTGGGTCTGGTCGGCGGCCGGAGCCTCCTTGTTTTTCCAGATGTTGGCGTAGACGGTGAGGAGGTCCTTCAGAGGCGTGTTGTGGACGATGTTTGCCGTCTGCGACCCGAGCGGGCCGGTGATCAGGTGCTGGCCGCTCGCCCAGATGTCGGGCAGCATGACGAAGCCGAGGCAACCCTGGCAGTCGCCGGCAAACGACAACCCGTAAATGGGCTTCGCCGCGGTACTGAGGGCGGAAATTGCCTTGGCGTCGGATGCGATCTCGGCGAAGGTCGTGGGCGGCGAGCTGATGTGGGCTTGAGCGAAAAGAGCCTTGTTGATCCACAGGACCGACAGGTCCGACAGGTACGGGACGCCGTAGTACTGGTTGCCGATCGCCGCCAGTGCGAGGTGCCCGGGGCTGAGGACGGACTTGTAGGGCAATGCGTTGACGTACTGGGTGAGGTTCATGAGCGCGCCCTCGTGAGAAAACTCCGGGACGTCGATGTCGTTGAGACCAACCAGGTCGGGCGGGTCGCCTGCGCGGATCGCGGTGGCGAGCTGGCTCGTGTCGTCGTTTGGAGCCGTGACGTGCATGACGATCTTCAGGTTGGGGTGGCTGGCGTTGAACTCGGGGATCAGCTTGAGGGCTGCCGATTCCGTGGCGTCTCTTATCCAGAAGCTGACGGTGCCAGTGGCATTGACGCCAAAGGTCGACGCGTCCGGTTTCGGGCCGGCGGACGCAACCGGCATCCCGGTCATGGTCAGGACCATTGCTGTCCCGAC
>DATJMJ010000022.1:0-6437 GCA_035508795.1 Acidimicrobiales bacterium | reverse complement strand
TCGTCGATGATGGCGTCGCCGACGAGCAGCACGCGGTACCCCTGGACGCTGTCGATCAACGAGAGGATCTCTTCCAGGCCGCCGTTGTACCGCAACGCGTCCAGGTGTTGCCTGACATGGGGTTCGAACACGTTCAAATGCTGATTGATCAGCTCGCTCGAGCTAAAGGTCACCTCGTCGGTGAAGTGGATGCTGCCGCCACCCTCCTCGGCTGCCTCCCGCTCGAGCTTGATCTTCCCCGTTAGGTCGCCCTCGGGGTTTTGGTAGTCCTTGCCCTTCACGTAGACGTCGGGACGCAAGCGCCGGATCGCGCTCACCGCGTCGGGGTCGTCATTGATCGCCACCCAATCGACGAATTGGAGCGAGGCGAGCATCTCGGCACGGGCCACCGCGTCGAAAACCGGCCGGCCGGGGCCCTTGTTCACAAAGGGATCTGCGGTAACGGTCACCACCAGGCAATCTCCCAGCTGGCGCGCTGCCTCGAGGTGCCGTACATGGCCAAGATGGAGTAGGTCGAACGTCCCGTGGCATTGTACGACGCGCTTGCCGGAGCGCCGTAATTGGTCGCAGATCACGGCTACCTCTTCGAGGCTGCGGATCTTGCCACGTGGGCGCCCATCAGCGACTAACACGGACAGGTCGTCGAGGGAAGGGTCGCCGGTCATCGCGCGTCCGGCGGGGAGATGGGCGCGGTGCCGAGGTAGCGGAACCAGTCCTGCGTGGCGTCCGCAATAGCGTCCGTTGTCCAAACGGGCGCATCACGCCAGTAGTCGATGTTGTCCAGCATCACCCGGACTCCCTCCGCAAAAGTCACCTTAGGTCCCCACCCAAGGTCCCGCCGTATTTTCGAAATGTCGGCCCAAGTACGGTCCGGTTCGCCAGGGCGCTTGGGGATCCTGACCGTCGGAGGCGAACCGAGCTCTCGCACAAGCTCGTTGACACTGCTTGGGCGGCCGCTCCCAACATTGTAGATCTCTCCGGACACATTGCTTGTTGCCGCCAGGATAATGGCGTCGACAACGTCGGAGACGAACGTGAAGTCCCGCTCCTGCTCGCCGTCCCCGACCACCGTAAGCGGTTGACCGGCCAGCAACTGAGCCAGGAAGACCCCGAAAACGGCGCCATAAGTCCCGCTCGTACGGGCTCTCGGGCCGTACACATTGAAAAGCCGTAGGGACACCACCGCGAGCCCGTACACCTCGGCCCAATGAAGGGCCATCTGCTCGCCCAGGCACTTGGTCAATGCGTAGGGGTAGCGGCAATCGATCGGAGAGCCCTCAGGCGTGGGATAGGTCTCGGGGACGCCGTAGCAAGACGAAGACGCTATGTAAACGAACCGGGACGTCCCACTTCGGCGTGCTGCCTCGAGCACATTGAAGGTCCCCCTTACGTTCGAATCGAAATAAGCCGTTGGGTCCTGGACCGACGGGACGATGTCGGCGCGCGCCGCAAGGTGAAATACCCTCCCGACGCCATCACATGCCTTCCCGACCGCCCCGGGGTCGCAGACATCGGCCTCCACGATTTCCAAGGCGGTGTTGCCGCCGTGCTGAGCGAGGTTGTCGCGCCTGCCCACCACGAAGCTGTCGAACACGCGTACCTTACGCCCCGAAGCGAGAAGGCGGTCGACGAGATGGCTCCCGATGAAGCCGCCACCGCCCGTAACCAGGTCTGTCTCGCTCGTAACGCCGTCGCTCATCCTGCTGCCGCCTTTGGCTGAAGGTCCCTGGGCTCGCGGCCCAAAGCGGCCGGACCGGCCGCCGACCGCCGGGCTGTCAGTCGGGCAACCATTGAACTCACGATGATCCTAAAGAGGCTCGTGGGCCGAAAGCGCAGGTAGAGCCAACTTAGCGCTACGAAGCCCCCGATGCGGGGACCAAGCCGCGGGCGCAGCCCCATAAGGACCCCGAGGTCCAAGCGCGACTTCACGGCCATGACTGGAAGTACCTCGGCGCCGCTGCCGGGCAACTCAAGCGCGATCCGAGCCGCCGCGAACCGCCACCGCCTCCCGAAGACCTCGGCGTACCAGGTAGGGAAGGTGGCATCCTGTTTGATCCTCCTCGTATACGACTCCAAGCCCTCCACCGCCAGGCCCGGGACGGTGGCCGTCTTGCGGGACACGCTATCGGCATGGATGTTCCAGATCGCCACTGGGCGAGGCTCGAAGTAAAACCCCCTGAGAAGGGCGACCTTGCGCACCATGTACCCGTCGGCAAACGAGCCAAGGCTCACCTCGAGGCCACCGGCCTGCTCGATCGCCTCCCTCAGCAGTAAAGACGCACCGGTGAGGATCCAGTTGTCCGAACGCCTGAGGAGCTTTTGAGCCCTCTCCGGCCCGACGAGGCCGGGCCTGAAACGAGGCCAGGCGATCGGCCTGCGGCCAGCCGGCTGCCCTGTCGAGCCGTCGTAGAGCATTGTGGTCCCGCAAAAAAGGCCGGCGGCCGGGTACTGCTCCAAGCGCGAGAGCCCGAGCGCGAAAAAACCGGGCATAACCAGATCATCGGCGGCGGCCAGGTACACATACGAGCCTCTCGCCGCCTCGAGACCCCTAACCAGCGCGGGCACCGCGCCGTTGTGGCCGCTTTTGAGCAGCGTCACCGAGCCGTGCAGGGATGCGTACTTCTCGGCAATAGCTACGCTTTCGTCTGTCGAGCCGTCGTCTACCACGATGACCTGGTCGGGAGGGCGGCTTTGGGCAAGGAGGGCATCGAGTGCCGCCGGTAGGTACCGCGCGTGGTTGTAATTCGGGAGCACAACCGACAGGCTCTCCATGTATGAGAGCTTATTTGGGGCACGCGGGCCCAGATGGAGCCCGCGCCATCGGCTTTTGTTGCCCCGTCGGGCCCACGCCGCTCGCGTTGTGATGGAACGCTACGACGCCGTGGTCATCGGCGGCGGCATAGTCGGGCTGGCAACAGCGCGAGCGATCACCTTGCGCCGCAGAGACGCCCGTGTCGCCGTCATCGAAAAGGAAGACCGGCTGGCGGCTCATCAGACCGGCCACAACTCCGGAGTCATCCACTCGGGGATCTACTACCGTCCAGGCTCCGCCAAGGCTCTCCTCACGACGAGAGGCAGCCAGTCGATAATCAGGTTCTGCTCCGAGCAGGGGATCGTCTTCGAACGCTGCGGGAAGCTCATCGTTGCAACCACAGCGGCCGAAGGCGATCTCCTCGACAAACTGGCGCAGCGGGCGCACGACAACGGGGTCGAAGCGCGGCCCATAAGCAAAGCCGAACTGGCAGACCTCGAACCCAACGTCAACGGGATGGCTGCGCTGCAGGTCCCTTCGACTTCCATCGTGGATTTCGGTGAGGTCTGCCACAAGCTGGCGGACCTCATCCGGGCCGTCGGCGGTGACATCCACGTCAACCGAGCCTGCACCGGCTTCGCCCAAAGGCCTGAAGAGGTAGTGGTGGAAACCAGTGCCGGCCCGTTGCCTACCAAGATCGCCATCAACTGCGCAGGCCTTTGGTCCGACCGCGTAGCAAGGCTGCACAGCCACGGCCACCGGGCCATTGTGATCGCCCCCTTTAGAGGTGATTACTACAACATCGACCCCGGTGCGGGCCTCCGAGTAACCCACCTGATATACCCGGTCCCCGACCCCACCTACCCGTTCCTCGGCGTCCACGTGACTCGCAGCATCCACGGGCACCTGCACGCCGGCCCCAACGCCGTCCTCGCCCTCGGCCGGAACGCTTACACCTGGCGGCAGATGAGCCTTCACGACACCGTCGAGCTCGCAAGTTTCCCGGGCATATGGCGGCTCGGCCGTCTCCATTGGCAACAAGGCGCCCGGGAGGTTTGGCGCTCGCTCGACCGCCATGCCTTTGGTGAGTCACTGAGACGGCTCGTGCCCTCGGTTGAAGACCGTCACTTGAAGCGGGCCCCCTCGGGGATCAGGGCTCAGGCACTGGCCCGGGACGGGTGGCTCGTGGACGACTTCGTCATCCGGCGTGAGGACCGGGTCGTGCATGTGATCAACGCACCGTCGCCCGCTGCTACCGCTTCACTCGAAATTGCAGAAACCATCGTCGACAAAGCCATGGAGGTGCTGAACCCCTGATGCCACGGGGGGCTTCAACGCGGTCCCCACACCTCGCGGCGGGCGGGCCAAAGTTCAGAAAATGGTGCCGAGGATCGTCCCTGCGTCCATCCGTGACTGGCGGACATATTGCGCCAACGAGTGCATCAGAGCTTGGTGGAGGTCCTCCACGACGCCGTAGTTCCTGCAGTCCACATGCACGGCAACCTCCGCTATGTCTCTCGCCCCTCCGCCGTCGAAACCTGTGAAAGCGATGGTCCGCAACCCGTTGTCACGGGCCCATTGGAGAGCCTGAACTATGTTCTGCGACTTGCCGGACGAGGAGATGGCTACCAGGACGTCGCCGGGGCGCGATTGGGACTGTAACTGGTGGACAAAAACGTGCTCGTACCCGAGGTCGTTCGCCAAGGCAGTCAACAGCTCGACGTTCGCAGAGAGGCTTACGCCTCGTGGAAAGAGATCTGTGCCCCTTCGGATGCCCAACGAGTGGTCGCATTGCATGTGATTGGCAATGGACGCCGACCCGCCGTTGCCGCATGAGAAAATAAGCGCCCGCCGGGCGTGCGCCTCGGACAGGATCGCGGCCGCTCGCTCGACTTGGCCCTCGTCGATGGTGCCGGCTGCTCGTGCGAGCTCTTTTAGGTAGTCACCCAGGTAGCCGGAGGCCATTGGGTAGCAAGTCGCCGGGAACTTGCTTTCTCCGGACCGGGGGTGCTCGACAACGCGGCGCAGGTCGGGGGCGGAGCTCATTTTCCCATCGCCTCCAGGATAAACCCGGCAGCCGCCGCAAGGTCGGCAAACCACGGCACCCCTTCGATGTCGCGCCGGGGCTGGCCCACCACGACGCCCCGCCCACCTATTGCCACCGCTAACCCGATGTCGTCCGGACGGTCTCCTACTACCCAGGAACGGCTGAGATCCAACTCGAGGGCTTCGGCGGCGGCAATTGCCATCCCCGGCTTGGGCTTTCGGTCGTTGCTGGCCCTGGCAAACTCCTCCACGACCCCATCCGGGTGGTAGGGGCAATAGAGGAAAAGATCCACATGAGCGCCGCTCTCCGCCAGGAGCTCGGCCAGGTAACTATGGACCCGCTCAACGTCGTCGGTCCCGAAGAAACCTCTCGCCACGCCGGACTGGTTGGTGAGCACGGCAACGGGGAGCCCTGCTGCATTGAAGCTCGCGATCGCCTCGGCTGCGCCCGGGATCAGCTGGACCCGGTCGACTGAGCCTACGAAACCGGCGTCGACGATAATCGTGCCGTCCCGGTCCAGTAAAACTCCAGGCCGCTTTTCTACGGCACCGTTCGGGGCCTCGGAAGTGCACGGATGGGGTGCGCCCACTTGGCTGGGAGCTCCTCCCTAGCGAAGACCGGACCCATAGAAGGCGGCATTCCCGAAGTTGTAGACGTTGCCGTCGGCCCCAAGCAGCCAATATCCCTGACCGCTCGGGGTCGACGCAATCGCCGTGAGCGGGGCCGACACGATCTGCAGGTTGGCAACCGGTGAGCCGTAATAGGTGGCGTCCCCGGTCGCAAGCACCTGACCATTGGCCTCTGCCTGGAAGGTCCCGTTACCACTGGGCGTCACAGCAGTCCCGACGAACGAGCCCGACGTCGCGTTGCCAGGCCCGCCGGCAGCCAGCGTGTCGCCCGGGAACTCGTAAACGGCGGCATCGGTGGCCGTCGTGACTACGTAACCACCCCCGAGCCGGGTGCCGATCGCATCGAACGGAGCGAGCTGGTCGGTCGGGCTGCCCGTGACCTTCTTGGCGTCCCCGAACGGGTAGACCCTCCCGCTCGCCGTAACGAGCCAGTAGCCGCGCCCGTCGGGCGTCGCAGAGATGCCGGTCACGGGGGCGCCGGGCGCAGCGCCGAGAGAACCGTAGTTGCGTGCGTCGCCGAAGGGGTAAACGTGACCGGCGGCATCTGCCAGCCAATAGCCCTCTTCGTCATAGGTACGTGCCATCCCGACGACCGGCGACTTGAGCGCCTGCGAGGACGGTAGAGACCCGAACCAACCGGCGTCGCCAAACCTGCTCACGACCCCGTCGGCCTGCACCAGCCAGTACCCCCCGCCGTCCAGGGTGGCGACGATGCCGACGTAGCGCTTTTCGGTTTTGACGGTGAGCAATGCACCTGTCACCTGGAACGTTGCCCGCGCGCTCCCTCCTCCCGTGCACATCGGAGCAGTGAGCTGGTAACTGCCGGGGCTGACCAGCTCCCCTTTCCCGCCTCCGTTGGGGTGACCGAGGTAGGACGGCACGAAGAAGGTCGCCGACCAGGGCCCGGTGCTTGCAACAGGTACGTCCATGACTGCAGAGGATCCGTCCCGGCCGCCGCCACCAGCCGGCGCGAACTCAACCCCCAAAGGTTTGTTTACGTTGCAACCCG
>DATJMJ010000021.1:0-39854 GCA_035508795.1 Acidimicrobiales bacterium | reverse complement strand
GGCTCACTCGCCTCGAAGCCGTGATCTCCCAGCCGGGCAATAATGCCGGAAAGATCACCAAAGGCAAGGGCGAAATGCTGGCCCAGTTCTTGCGGCGGCTGCCCAGCTATCAGGTGGACCTGCTGTCCTCCAGCGTCGAGCCAGGCGCCGCCGAAACTGAACTGGGGCCGGTCGGAGCGCACTGTGAGGCCAAGAACCCCGACGTAAAACTCGAGAGCGGCGTCGACGTCGTCCACGTTGATCGACACATGATGAAGGCCGAGCGGTTGCATAGGCCTAATAGTGCCATTTCGCGCCCGGCACGTCATACTCGGTCCTGGCAGCGAACCCTTTTCGGCGGGTGCGGGGGCCCCACTGAGCGTCGTTCATTACGTGCCGGGCGCGCTGGGCCCCGAGTTGGTGGCTTGCACTCTCATCGGGCCGCTGAAATTGGCGATCGAACGGCAGGTCTTTTCCGCAGCCTCGAACTCGGGCGAGCTCAGGTCGAAGTTGTGGAAGACGAAGACGCCTTGGCCGTTGGGGTCAGGGAAGTTGGGGAACCCGTGCTGGCGCATGCAGGCGGCGAACTTTGTGTACTCGGCTTGCTGCGCCGCGGTCGGCGCCGGGAGCGTACCTCCGTTGGGAAGGAGCGCCTGGCAGGCGCGGTTGGCCGCCTCGAACTGGGGGCTGTTGGGGTCGAGGTCGCTCCCCGGGCCACCCTTGATCTGGAAGCCTCCCCCCTGGCCGTTGGGGCCGATTTGGGGGTCGGGGAAGTCGGCGATGCCGTGGGAGCGCATGCACCGCGAATATGCGAGCAACTTGGCCATAAAAGCACTCTGGTCCAAGCCTGGCTGCCCGTTGGCGACCACTGTCGTCGTCGTGCTCTTGCTATTGCTGCCGAGATGGGCGACGCCGGCGCTCCCGGCGTTTGCGCCGCCACCACCGCATGCCGTAGCGAACAGAGCGAGACCGGTCACGACAACGCCGGCAAGGCCCGCACGGGCAGGCCGCGAGGAGTTCATCAGCCAATTGTGAAGCCGGCGAGGTAACACAGCCTTAACAGCGCCTTTTAGCTCCCATGCGGAGGGAGCCTGACCAGGTCGAGGCGCCTGACCGCCCGGTAGGCTCGACCAGGTGACAAGCCCCGCCGCTCGGCAGGTGACGTGCCCCACCGTGGCCAGGGGGCTGAGCAAGCGTTACGGCTTGCGTGGCGCCTGGGTGCTCGACCAGGTGGATCTCGACCTACAGCCGGGCACGTTGACGGTCGTTGCCGGCGCCAACGGGTGTGGCAAGTCGACGCTCCTGCGCGTCCTTGCCGGGATCAGCCACGCCAACATGGGAGCGGTCGTCCAGCGCCCGCGCAGCGTCGGCTACGTGCCGGAACGGTTGGCATCGCGCATGCCGATGACGGGGCGCGCCTACTTAGGCCATATGGGCCGCTTGCATGGGCTCGAAGCCGGCTACGCGTCCCGCCGTGCCGAACAGCTGGCGGGCCGGCTCGCGCTCAGGCCCGGGCTTGACGCACCGATCAGTTCGCTTTCCAAGGGCAATAGGCAAAAAGTGGCCCTTGCACAAGCACTTCTTGCCCCGGTCGGCCTGCTCCTCCTCGACGAGCCATGGAGCGGGCTCGACCCGGCAGCCGCCGAGGGCCTGAGCCTTGAAATAGCTTCCGCTCGTCAACAGGCGACCACAGTGCTTGTCACGGCCCACCGTGCTGACGCGACGGCTGGAGCGGACCGGGCCCTCGAGCTCGTCGGCGGCGAACTGCGAGCTTTGGGCCGAGGCCACGAGGAGCCCCGAGGGACGGGACGGATGGTGGCCGAACTAGCGCCGCCAGCGGACCTCGCGGGGGCTTTCGTCGCTCCGGCTTGGATGGCGGCCCTAAACCCCACCTTTGCCGAGGGTAGGTGGCGTTTTGTCCTGCAGGCTGAGGGAGCTTTGGACCAGCTCCTCACGCGAGCGCTCTCAGAGGGGTGGTCTGTCCGCTTGGTAGCCCCTGTGGCGCCGGACGGCCATCTGGAGGTGGCCGACGGCGGGCAAGGGCGGCGTTGCTAGCGCTGGTCCGTTACCTCGGTTCCGACGTCGCCCGCTCGCAGACGTGGGTGCCGCCGTTCCTGGTCTATGTGACGCTGTGCCTGGCCGACATCGCGCTTGGCGGCGGCACCACACGCAACTCCCTTCCAACGTTCGCCACGGACGCGGCCTTCCTCTTGCCGGTCGCCATCTGGGTCACGGTCGCAGTAGGCAACTGCGAGGACGTCGTCCAGGCTTCGATAACCGTCGCAACGGTCGGCAGCGAGACCAAGGTGCGACTGGCCAAGCTGCTCGTGGCTTATCTCGGTTGCGCAGTCCTGAGCGTGTTTTCCGTCGCCGTGGGTTGGGCGAGTACTGGCCTGGCGAGCCCGGGCGTGACCCTGGAGGGCTTTGCCGCTCACCTTACCTCCGCCGCTGCCGGGGTCGGGGTTGGGGCTTTGTGCATGCGGCCCGTGCTCGACCGCCGGGCTTGGGCAGTCCTCGCCGGGGTCTTTGCCACCCTCGCCGAGCTCATCGTCCCCGACTGCCCGCCAGTCCGGCAGTTTTTGGTCCTCATGGACGCATCTCGGCCCTCTCATCTACCTGGCGGCCTGGCCCTCATTGGACTGGAGTCACTGGCCTTGTCGAGTGCCCTGGTTGGTGCTGCCATCGGGGTTGGACGGGCGCGGACCTAGTCGCAGGGGGCGCTGGGCGAGGGCCTGCCCCGGCTCGCGCCGGCCTCGGCCCCGGCACACCCCAGGCTCCGCCTCGTCCCTTCCCGAGGCGCTCTTCTAGGCCCCCGGCGTTGTGGTCTCGAGGTGCAGCGCGCAGCCGCAGTACCGGCACGCCTGCTCCCAGGCGTTGGCGACCGGAGCGCCGCATTCGGGGCAGCGCATGGCGACGGAGCTCAGCGATGGCCCCTCCTGCACGGGGACCTGGATTTTGACCGCCTCTACTGCCTCGTGGTCGAGCCATACTGCTTCGCAGGGTCGACAGACCGCACCGGTCCCGGCCGGCAGGGCGCGCGGTTGCATCTCATTGCCGCAAAACGGGCAATGAACGCCAGCCGCAGGCGCCCCATCCGTTTGATCTTCAGTCCAAAGCTGGACGGCGACCGCCGGGGCCAAGTGCCTGAGCGCGGCGACCATGATCACGCACCCGCCGCAGGTGAGGCAGTCGTACTTCCGCTCGCCCCCGATCGAGTTGACGGACAGCTCCCCCGAACAGCCCGGGCAACGGTACGCGTGGCCGGTCACGCAATTGTTTCGGCGCGGGGCGCGGTTCACCTGAGCCCTCTCTTGCTCTCTCCGCCCCGTTGCTGGGCCCGGCCTTAATCCAGGCACTTCTTTTCTTTGGCGCTACGCTGGGGACGGCGGCGGAGTAACGAACGGGGGCAGTGATGCTGACCACTTTCGACCTTCACGATCTTGTCTACGAGGCGCTGCGCGGCATGGCAGCCGGTCGCGGGCCGTCGCTTGGACGATGTGGTGCTCCTGGGACTGCGGAGCTGCTTGGACGGGGCGCCGAGCCGTGATGGTGGCCAGTTCGTTCGGAGGGGGCGGGGTGCTCTTGGCGGTCGTGGTCCTCCTTGTGGTCGCGCGCCTTGGGTACTCGGCGTCGCGGGCGCGTACGCAACATCCCCAAAACGACGGCGGGCCGTCGTGGCCGAGGGACGCGGTCGACGGCGACGGCCCATCCCGGCCGACAGTTGCGTACAGGCCTGCAACTGGTGCGGCTACCCCGGTCGTTTCTGGCGAGCGGATCGAGGACCCTGTTCTCGACATCGAGGGCCTCACGGTCGCCTACGGAGCCAAGGTCGCCGTCCACGACCTGAGCCTCCAGATCGCCCGGGGGGAGATCTTCGGGCTTCTCGGCCCGAACGGCGCAGGAAAGACGAGCACGCTCTCCGCTGTCGAGGGCCTCCTCAAACCTCGTGCCGGGTCGGTGCTCCTCGACGGTATCGACGTGGCGCGCGACCCCATCGCCGCAAAAGCCAGGATGGGCGTGCAACTTCAGGCAACAAGTTTCCAGACTGAGCTCAGCGTGCGCCAAATAGTCCGCCTTTTCGCCGGGCTTTATGGCGTAGCGATGCCGGAGGGAGATATCGCCGAGAGCCTCCAACGCACAGGCCTCGGAGGCGAGGCCGATAGACCGTTCAAGCAGCTCTCCGGTGGCCAGCAACAAAGGTTGGCCCTATATGTCGCCCTGATCCACGACCCGGTGTTGTTGCTGCTGGACGAGCCAACTTCTGGCCTCGACCCTCAGTCTCGTCGGCAGTTGTGGAGCCGTATCGAGCGCATCCGTGCCGAAGGAGGGAGCATCTTGCTCACCACCCATTCGATGGAGGAGGCTCAGGCGGTCTGCGACCGTGTGGCGATCATCGACCACGGAAGGGTGCTCACCGTCGACGCGCCCCGGGAGCTGATCGACAAACACAAAGACGACCCCCGTGTGCAGGCCGTCGCCCATGGCGACGTGACGCTCGAAGACGTGTTTATCGGGCTAACGGGGAGCGAGATCCGTGACTAGCGCTCGAGCGACCATTCCGCGCCCGAGCGTGCAGATCATCTTGACGTCGCTTGGGCGAGCAGACTTCGTCGCGCTCGTAAAAAACCCACGCCGTTTGCTGCTCAGCTTCCTCCTGCCGATCGTGCTGCTGATCGTGACCAACTCCTCCAAGGCGACAAAACACCTTGGCGGTGCCGACTACATAATCGGCCTCGCGATTTCGTATGGCCTGCTATCGACGTCCATCCTCGGTTACGCGCTAGGAGTGGCGCGCGACAGGGAAAACGGCGTCTTCCAGCGGCTCCGAGTCACACCGGCGCCAACCTGGACCATTATGGCGAGCCGCCTCGGCATGCAGGTGCTGGCTAATTTCGTTATGGCTCTCGTCGTCGTCGTCATCGGCTCACAGATGCACAACGTTGCGCTCTCGGTGAGCGAGTACGTGCTCGTCCTTGTCATTTCCTTGCTCGGCGGGGCGGTGTTCCTGGCGATAGGCCAAGCGCTGGTAGCTTTTGTGAAATCGGCCGACACCGTAAATGCAGGTGGCCGGATCCTGTTCATCGTGCTCATATTGCTCGGCCTTTTCGGGCAGAGCGGGACACTGGGAAGTTTCTGGGAGTCAATATCGCACTGGTCGCCGGTCGGGGCGGTGATGACGCTTTTCGCCGGTGTGCTCAAAGTTTCTGCCTGGGGCACCCAGGACTGGCTGTCGATCGTGGCCTGCGTCGGGTACATCGTGTCGTGTGCTGCTGCCGGGATCCGCTGGTTCCGATGGGACGCGAAGTAGGGATCAATGGAGCGGCGGCGTCGCTCGCGCCTGGCCGGCGGCCACAACGGCCCGCCGGGCTCTGTCAGATGATCCCGAGCTGACGCTCGATTATTTCGACCCGGCGGCGGAGCTCGTCCACTTCGGCCTGGAGCGAGCGCGCTTGCTCGAGCTGGCGCCGGGACCGGGACGAGCCGAGTGCCCGGTCGACCACGGAGCCGAGAGGCACGATCCGCTGAGGACCGTGGGTGCCCGCGACCATCTTGGAGGGGATGAGCCCGCCCCGGTACCAAGACCGCAATGTAGAACGGGAAACGCCGGTCGCCCCTACTGCCTCCTCGAGAGTGACCCAGCCCTCTTCGACGGGCTGAGCGGAAAGTTCGCCGAGGAGCCGGTCCCAGTCGTTGATAGCGACCTTACGTTGGGCTGCTGGCGGCTCGTCCAACTTTCGCCCGTCACCGTCGCCCTCACCGTCGCCGCGGCCGCCGCCATTGCCGCCGCCGCCCGTGCCGCCAACGTTGCCACTGGCGTCTCCACCCCTGCCACCAAAGCCGCTGCCACTGTCACCGTGCCGGGCTGCCATCGTGGACTACCCTATCATTTGATAGGAGCTTGACATGGCACTTACTATTGAACCATGTTCGAAAGGTTCACAGACCGGGCACGCCGGTCGATAGTCATCGCTCAGGACGCGGCCCGTGACATGGGCCATCCCGAGATCAAACCCGAGCACCTCCTCTACGCTCTGACCGAGGGCGAAGGGGTTGCCGCCAATGCGATGGCCCAAAGCGGGGTCGATGCGGGCGCCCTGCGTGACAGGGTGGCGGCACGGTTCCTGAGCAAGACCTCTGCCAAGAAGCTCAACAAGGTCCCCTTCAGCGGCGAGGCCAAAAAGGCACTCGAGCAGTCTCTGCGTGCAGCTCTGGAGCTTGGCCACAACTACATCGGCACCGAGCACCTCTTTCTCGGGGTAGAGCGGGAGGCGCAACGGCGGGGTGCATCCCTCGACGAGCTGCTCGGCGCCAGCACGGCCGGCGTGCACGACCGGGTGCTCCAAATACTTGCCGGGGCAAGGGGCCCCGTTCCGACGCGCTCCCCGGCGTTGCAGGCAGCGATGGGTGCCGCCGCCCAGCAGGCTGGCCGCGGTGAGATGACGACGGGCCATCTGCTCGCGGCCATGGTCGCGGACGAGGACAGTCAGGCGGCCAAGGCTCTGCTGGCGCTCGGGGCCAGCGGGGACGCCGTCGCCAATGCGCTCGCGCAGGTACCGGTCGCGGGCACCAGTGATGCCGCCCCCGTCGTGCAAAGCATCGCCATCACGGTTGGTGGCACGACGACGCTCATCAGCGACCCCGATGTTGTTGCTGCGCTCCGCGAGCTCAACTCCGCCCAGCTCCGTGACACGATCAAACGGGCCGTAGGACCGGCGGGGCCTGACCAGGCGGCGAGCTAGCCGACCGCTCAAGAGTGCCCGTCGTCCAATCGACGATGTGGGTCATCCTGGCGACGCGTGCGGCTTGACCCGCGCGCACCAAACTCGTGAGAGCTGCCCGCCGCCTGCCGCTCTCGTGAGCTTCATGCGCGAAAACGCGCTTAGAACTCACGAGAGTTGCGTTTCGCCGATCACTCTCACGAGCTCCAGGCGCGCGCGGCGCGCGGCGGGCGGCGGGCGGCGGGCGGCGGGCGGCGGGCGGCGGGCGGCGGGTTACTGCAACAGCCGTGCGCCCGGACCTTGCTGTCCCATCACGTCACCGGGGTTGGTCAGGACGCAGCGGTCGATCGACAGGCAGCCACAACCAATGCAACTCGTGAGGCGGTCACGCAGCGCCTGGAGGCGTGCGATCCGGTCGTCGAGGTCACTTCGCCAGGAGCCCGACAGACGCGCCCAGTCCGCCCGGTTGGGTGTGCGCCCCTCGGGTAGCTGGTCGAGGGCATCCTTGATCGCCCTGAGCGGGATGCCGACCGCCTGGGAGGCTCGGATAAAGGCCACCCGGCGAAGAGCCTCGCGAGGGTAACGCCGTTGGTTACCCGTTGAGCGCTCTGCCTGGATCAGGCCTTTGACCTCGTAGAAATGTAGTGCCGACACGGCCACGCCGCTCCGGGCAGACAGCTGGCCGACGCTGAGCACTTGAGGGCTTGGTGGTCCACTTCCCATAACCGCTTGACCTCAAGGTTACTTGAGGTTTTAGGCTACGAACATGATGCACGACAGAGAAGTTCTCACTGGCAGCGAGCTGGCATACAGCCGTAGCGGCGGGGGAGAGGCGGTATGAGCCCGCCCGCTGCGGGAGCAGCTCGGGCGGGTTCGGTGCTGGACGAGGCGTTCGCACGTATGGCCTCTGCCGGCTTCGAGCTCCCCAATGGTTTCGTGAACCACGGGGCCATGGCTTGCGAAGCACTCGACGCGCTCGGCTTTGGGGCCGAGGTCGACGAGTGGGCCAAGCGTTTCGCCCGCATCGCCGGGCCGGGGGTCTCACCGCAGTACGAGGCTCGCTTCGAGTGGCGCGAGGCGCTCGGCCAGTACCGGTTGCTCCCGCAATGGGTCGGGCACTTCGAAAGGGCGATCGCCGAAGAAGGGTGGGCTCGGGTCGTCCAGGTATGGGCCCCCCGTTTGATGCCCGGGATGTCGACGGCGCTGTTCCACGGTGCCATCCGCACCGGGCATGCGGTGAGGGCGGTCGCAGCGTCAGCGACAACAGCTCGCCAGGAAGAACTTGCGCTTGCTCTTGGATATTGGGCTGCACGGTTCAGACCGGGCCAGGGTGCGCCTGCCGGGGAGGAAGTGGTCGACGTGCGTCATGCCGCCGTTGCCGCTGCGGCGGGGGCTGCGCGTTATTACCTCGCCTCGCCGAGCATCTATTTTCTCCATGGTGTAACCGGCGCCATGGCGTTGGAGCTTTTGCTGCCCCATATCGCCGGCCCGGACCAGGCCAACGCGCTTGCGCAGCTGGCGGCCGAGCACGCCGGGATGTACTCAGGCGCTCGCGCTGTCCCCGCCGACGTGAGGGTCACCGGGGCCCCCCGGGGGCACCTTGTGAACGCCGCCCAGCAAAGCGGCGACCCTCATGAGGTCAAGCTCGTCGAAGCTGCCCTGAGGGCCCTGGACCTTACGGGCGACCCCGTCTTTGCTGCTGCCTGCGAGACTGTTACCGGCCTGGCGGCCGACGGGGCGGCCTAGCCCGGCGTGCGTGCGGGTTCGGGCAGGCACGGGCCTCACCCAGGAGCGACGGGCGGGCAGCGCGGACATGTGGCGGCAGGTTCTTCGAGCGTCCGCGCGAAACCCTCGAGGCCGCTACACCTGAGCTTGCCGGAGGGCGGTGACCACGTGGACAAAGGCGGGCGCCCTCACCCGCGGGGCGACGTCGGCTACTTGGGTGAGAGGCCGAACCATTGCCCCCGGCGAGGGAACAGCAACCTGTCGGCTACGACGTTTAGCACGCGCCGGGCGTCGTCGAAGTGTTCGACGATCTCGCCGATAACGGCCACGTCCGCAGGGAGCGGGCGGGGGAGCAAACGCGATGCCAGCTCGTACCAACGTCGCCCCAGCCCGGCGAGTAGGACCACCGCTTCGTCGCCTCCCAGCCTCGCCCGTGGCACAGCGCTGGGCGCCCCCGCACCGCGAAGGCCCGTGACAGCTATGCGCGACAAACGGCCTTGGTCGACACCGCTGAACCCGTGACGGCCGACGTAGTCGGGGAACACGCCCGTGAGGAACAGCGCCAGGTCGCCGAGACGGCGCAACACGCCCGGCCGCTCGGCCTCGCCGACCACCTCGAGCAGGCCAGCGAGCTGGACCGGGTCCAACTCCGAAAACCGCCGCCGGCGCAGGCCGCGTGGTGTCGCCACGAGCACCGACCCGCTGGCGACGCGGGCATAAGAGGCCAGCAGCTCTGCCAGGAAGAAACGGTGGAGGGGTGCGGATAGGAATTGCCGCAGCCGTGCCACGTCCATCACCAATGCGCGCCGTGCAGCGCCCGGCCATTCCGGCACGAACTGGGTGGAGCCGAGCTCGTAGGCGGTCCACCGGATGGTCAACGCAAAGGCCAGGAAAGGCGACACCCGCAGAAGCTCGCTGTCGGGCCCGGCGCGAAAAACGGCGTCGAAAGCTTCGCGTTTGGCCAAGAAACCCTCGATCCCACCACGGCGGCTACGGATGTAGCCACGGAGATCCCCGGTGTTTGGGCCATCGTGGTCGAAACTGGACAGGAAGGCCAGATCCTCTCGGGTGAGGTGCTCAAGGTACAGAGCAGTAGCTACGTCTTCCTGCGCCATTGCGGACCACCTTAGGGGAGGCCGCGCTCAGCACATTGCCAATGCCCGGCTTGGTGGACGGTCAGACAAGGTTGGGCGGTGGTGAGCCATCGCAGCGCAACCAGTTGGTAGTTTGGCCGTGGAGGAGGTCAGCATACCCGCGAACCACAAAGTGCCGCCCGCACCACGTCCTCTCCGTCACCGGTCACGCCGGCGAGCGCCGGCGCGGTCTTTTGTGGCGGCCGGCGGCCTGTTAGTGGCGACGGCCGCCCTTACGGGCGCCACGCTTGGCGCGGCGCCGGCGCCGGCGCCGGCGTCGGCGTCCGCGTCCGCGTCCCCCTCGACGACCAGTGACCGTGCCCTGGCGAGCCGCGTCAACATGCGCCGGGCAGACCTCCCGACAGGTCAGAAGTGGACGAGCTCACCGAGCTCGCCAAACCCGCCCGGTTTTGCGGCCACGTCGCGCAAGGCAATTGCGTGTGTCCAACGAGCCGCGGGACCGGCGCTCAAGGTGAGCCCCGACCCCTTCGGGCTCGGCACGGGCCCCGCCGGCGACGTGACGGCCGATGTTTCTTCGCCTTCGTTCGCCATCGCCGGCCCCCTCCAGCTACCCAGTGCGAGCTCAGAAGTCGTGATGACGACCCACGCCTTACAAGCGACTTCCGACCTGCGAGCGCTGGCGGCCCCGTCGGCTCTGCCCTGTGTACAGACGGCGGTGCGAGCGCTATTTTCTTTGGGACAGGTGCAGCTGACGGGGTTCTCCGTAAAGTCCCTGAGCCCGCCCGACCTGACACCGGCGCAGCCTCGTGCCGGCTTCAGCATTCTTATCTCCGGCCCTTCGTTCGGCAAAATCCATGATGACGCTTACTTCTATACTGTCGGCAGGGCCGAGCTGGTACTCAGCTTCACAGGTCTCAACGGGCACTTCCCCGCCAACTGGGCGCTCTCCATCAGCAAAAAGATCGTCGCCCGAGCAGAGGCGCTTGTCCCCGACTGACGGGGCAAAATGCGCGGGCAAGGCCGCGAGGCACCTGCCAGCTGCCTCGTCCCGATGCGGCTCGCCAGCTGGCGTCGTAACATCGGCAGAGCATGGCACGCCGGCAGACCCGGCGGCGCCACCGGATGAGAGAGGTCCAAATGCAGATGACCGGCAACTATCTCGACTATTCGGCGCGCGAGGACATCCTGAGCGGAGGCGCGAAAATGGTCCCGCTCACCTGTGCACCCTCCGGGGCAAACCGGGTGTGGACGAAACGAGTTGGCAATAACCCTTCTCTCAAGGTCCTTTTGCTCCATGGCGGCCCGGGGGCCACCCACGAGTACCTCGAGGCCTGCGACAGCTACCTCCCCGCAGCGGGCGTCGAGTATTTTTACTATGACCAGCTCGGGTCGGGTAATAGCGATCAACCCGAAGACGCTTCTCTTTGGGAACTCGAGCGGTTCGTCCAGGAAGTCGAAGAGGTACGGCAGGCACTCGGGCTCGACCGGGACAACTTTGTCCTGTACGGCCAGTCCTGGGGTGGCCTTCTCGCCACCGAGTACGCACTTCGTTACCAGCAGCACCTCAAAGGGCTCGTGATATCCAACATGATGTCGAGCGTGCCGAAGTACAACGACTATGCCGAGCAGGTTTTAATGCCGGCGATGGACCAAGGAGCTCTGGCAGAAATAAAGGCAATAGAGGCGGCCGGCAACATCGCTGACCCCAGGTACATGCACCTGCTGGTGGAGCACTATTACGTTCACCACATCCTGCGGATGCCCCCCCAGGATTGGCCCGAACCAGTCCAGCGAGGTTTCGCCCACATCAACCAGGCGATCTACGTAACGATGCAAGGGCCGAGCGAGCTCGGGATTTCCGCCGACGCCAGGCTCGCTCATTGGGACCGCACCGACGACCTCGCAACGATCGAAGTGCCGGCCCTCGTTATCGGCGCCCGCCACGACACGATGGACCCCGCCCACATGGAGATGATGGCGGGCCGGCTGCCCAGGGGGCATTACCTCTACTGCCCAGATGGGAGCCATCTCGCCATGTACGACGACCAGGAAGCGTATTTTCGCGGCTTGACCAAATTCCTGTTGGAGCTTGCCTGAAACGGCTCCAACAGTCCCCTTACGGCCCCCGGGACGTGTGACTTTGGGCCCTTGGACGGCCTGGTTGGCACGCCTTACAGTTCATGTTAGGAGTAGGTCACATTCGAGAGGTGCGAGCATGTGGTGGGTGAAGCGAGATGCCAAACACAAGAGATCTCCTACGGGGCCGCCTGCGCCCAGGCGCAAGGGTGGCCGGGAGCGGCACTACTGCTTTCCTGCTGGTACCGAGCTCGTAAGAGAGTGCGAGGCATACCTGCTGGGCCATCTCGCTGAGCACATCGAAGCCAGCGGTTCGCGAGTCCCGGCTTGGGCATGGACAAACCTGCTTGCGCATGCGAGCGCCGTGGAGCTGCGAGCCGAGAGCGCACGGACGTGGCCCAAGACCGTTCCCAACCGCGAGTGGCGCCAAGCTCGGTCGCACCTCGCCGCGGCCGTGCTCGGACGCGCTGGCCGTACCGAGCTCGCAGAGATCCAACGCGACGTCCTGGTGCCATTGGAAAGCGAGCTCGCGACCAAGGAGGAACTGGTCGGCTGGGGCCTTCAATTATGGGTTGCGAGCGTCGAAACGGCTTTGGCTCGTTGCGACCAAAGCGGGAGCCTGGGGCTATGACCATCCTGGGGGCGGTACGAGATAACTCTCGAGGCGGAGACGGCAGCAAAATGCCGGGCGGCGCATTTGGTATGTGCAGGCGGCAGGGCTGCCGTCAAGAAGCTTTAGGGCCTCAGCTGCGTCTCTGCGTCGGTCACCTCGCCGCCTATTGGTCTCACCCGAGCGCGCTGGGCCGGTTTGGGAGCCCAACGGGACGGGCTGCGGCGACGTAGCCCGACTGTTCGGGCACCGAGCTCGTCAGCGACCAAGAGCGCCCTCTTGTAACACGAGGCCAACAGCGCAGCCTCGCCGCGCCGGCCGCCCTGCCAAACCGGGCCGACCGTGTGGATGACCCAGCGAGCGGGTAGCTGAAAGCCGGGCGTCGCCTTGGCGTCACCGGTCTCGCAGCCACCGAGCTTGCCGCAGGCAGCAGAAAGCTCCTAGCCCGGGGACCGCCAGCCCCGGTCCCGATCGTTCGCGTGACCTGCTCACCAAGTCGCGACGATACCCGGGCCCAATTAGGGCTCTCCCGCGCCCAGGCGAGCCCCGGTCACCGCACCCAGGGCGACGCACATTCCCGGGAGCCCGAGAAGTCCCTGCTAGAGAGGCTCCGGGGGGAGGGCTCGAACCTCCAAGCATCCGGATCCAAAGTCCGGCGTTCTTCCAATTGAACTACCCCGGACCGGCTCGTGCCGGCGCGGCACCCCTTGTGCGCCGGACCCAACGATACCGGCTGGGGGGCCTGCACCCTCGGGTGCCTTCCGGGGTGCCCGTTGCCTGGCAGGAAGTGTGCCACTTGCGCACGAGGCAGTTAGGCCCCGGGTACTAGAAAGAGGGAGTGACCTACTACAGCAGGGACGTCCGGCGCCCGAGACCAGACGGGCCCGGCGACCAGCCTAAGTTGGCCGCTGTCGTGCTGGCGGCGGGCGAAGGGACGCGGATGCACAGCGCCCGGGCCAAGCCGTTGCACCGGCTGTGTGGCCGCCCGATGGTGATGTGGGTGCTCGACGCCCTGTCCTCGCTCGACATGTCGCGGATGGTGGTCGTCGTCGGGCCGGGGTCAACGCGGATGACCAAGACCCTCGCCGAGGCAGGTTCGCTGTCGGCGCCGCTCGAGGTGGTCGAGCAACCGGTCCAGCGCGGCACGGGCGATGCGCTGTCGGTAGCGCTCACAGCCTTCAACGACGACGACGGCGAGCTCGACGACCTCCTCGTGCTCCCGGGCGACACCCCGCTCCTGCGCCCTGGGACGATCGCAGACCTTGTGACCGCCCACCGCGAGGCGTCGGCCGCGGCCACCCTCCTGACCGCCCGCCTGGAGGACCCGCGTGGCTACGGTCGTGTTGTGCGCTCGCGCGACGGCCGGGTGGCGGCAATAGTCGAGGAGGCGGACGCGAGCGACGAGGAGCGTGCCATCGACGAGGTCGGGACGTCCATATACGTCTTCCGCCGGTCGGTGCTGGCTCCGGCACTGCGGCGCGTGAGCCCCGACAACGCCCAGGGTGAGTACTATCTCACGGACGTGGTCGCCGTGCTGCACGACGCCGGTTACCCGGTGATCTCGCTGGTGACCCCCGACCCTACCGAGGTGAGCGGCGTCAATGACCGGGCTCAACTGGCAGGCGCCGAGGCCGTCCTGCGGTCCCGCATCAACGACAAATGGATGCGCCGGGGCGTGACGATGCTCGACCCGAAAAGCACCTACCTCGACTCAACAGTCGAGCTGGCGGAGGACGTGACGCTCTACCCGGGCACGCTCCTCCAGGGCACGACGAGGGTTGCCGCCGGGTCGGAGATCGGGCCCGGCACCCATCTCGTCGACTGCGTGGTCGAGCCCCGGGCGCAGGTCCGTTCGACCTCCGCAGAACAGGTGACCATCGGTGAAGACGCCCGCGTCGGCCCTTGGGCCTGGCTTGCTCCTGGTACGGTCGTGGCGCCGGGCGCAGTGGTGCGGCCCGCGATGGGCGCCTACAGCGTTGAAGGGGAGGTGCCGGGTGGAACTTCTTTCGAGGCATAGGCTCCAGCTCTTTTCGGGCAGGTCGCACCCCAAACTGGCCCAGAGCATTGCCGAGTGCCTCGGCGTGGAAGTGGGGCCGTGCGAGATAGTGGACTTCCCGAACGGGGAAATAAGGGCGCGCTACGGCGAATCGGTGAGGGGCGCGGACCTGTTCATACTGCAGACTCACTCGCCTTCGGACGGCCGGTCCGTCAACGACCTGCTGATGGAGCAGTGGGTGATGATCGACGCCGCCAAGCGGGGATCGGCGAAGAGGATCACGGCGGTCTGCCCCCGCTACGGCTACGGCCGCCAGGACCGCAAGTCGCGCTCGCGCGAGCCGATAACTGCGAGGATGGTGGCCGATTTCTTCCATGCGGCCGGTGCCGAACGGATCATGTCGGTGGACCTCCACTCCGGCCAGGTGCAAGGATTTTTCGATGGGCCGGTGGACCACCTGACGGCCGTCAACCTGTTGGTGGACTACCTGCGGGAAAACCTGAGCGGCGACTTCGTCATGGTCTCGCCCGATACTGGGCGGACCAAAGTTGCAGAAAGGGCTGCCCGCAACGCCGGCGACGTGGACATGGCTGCCGTCTACAAGCGGCGCAGCGTAGATCGCGTAGGCCACGTCGAAGCTTTGGACGTCATGGGTGAAGTGCGCGGCCGCATGTGCATCTTGATCGACGACGAGATCGACACGGCCGGGACCCTTTGCGAAGCAGCCAATATCCTCTATGCCAAGGGGGCAACCGGGGTATGGGCCACCGCGACGCACGGCGTTTTTTCCGACCCCGCGATCGACCGCCTCAAGAACTCGCGGATCTCGCGCATCATCGTGACCGACACCGTCCCGTTGCCGCCCGAGAAACAGATACCCAAGATCGAGAGCGTCTCGGTGGCAAAGACCTTCGCCGACGCCATCCGGGCGGTCTTCGAGGAGGGCTCGGTGTCGGAAATCTTCGGCGGCGACAACCAAAACTGAACCTCACGACCGTTCAGTCGTGGCGCGACCTCCGCCCGCTTGGCTGGGAGACGCTCGCAGGGCCCCCCGCCTTCTATCTGTCCTTGCCATGGCTCCGCCTTATCTGGGTGTTCAACCGGGCGCCCGAGGAGCACCTCGTCCTGTTGGGCGACGGCGGCGAGCTGCTGGCGGGCATGACGACCTACAGCATGTCGGTTGCTGCGGAGGCGCCCTGGAGAGCCGACAGCCGGGCAGGGCGCGGGCGGCCGGCCGCGGACCAGGCGTGGCTTTCGAGCGCCCTGATGCCAAGCCGCCTCGCTGGGGGCCGCCATGTCGGGCCGCCATCGGCACTTTTCGCAGACAGCCTCAGCGGGGCCGAGCGGGGTCGGGCCCTCGAACGGTTGTTGGTTGCGGCGACCGAGGTTGCGGCCCGCCAGGGGGACCGGTCGGTCAGCATCCTTTTCGCCGATTCGACTGACAGGATCCTCGCGGGAGTAGTGGAAGAGCTCGGCTTCGCCCGTTTCCAAGGGCCCGTGCGCTCGACGCTGGATGTGCCGGCAGACGGCCTGGAGGGGTATTTCGCACTATTTCCCTCGAAGAGGCGGATAAAGCTGAGAGGAGAAAGGCGCAAGGTCGCAGAGGCGGGCATCGAGTTTTCCGTGCAACGGCTGGACAACGAGCTGGCCGGACGCCTCGTGCCGCTCGAGTCGCAAAACCTGCGCCGCTACGGCCGGGCCACTACGCCCGAGCAGGCGGCTGCCAGCCACTTGCTGATCGAGCGGATCCTCCCTGGGAGCGCCCATGCGCTTGTCGCCGAACGTGCGGGTAAGCCCGTCAGCTTCATCGAGTTCCACGTCTGGGGAGACCACCTCTACACACGGACGGGCGGCGCCGACTATGCGGCTATCGAGGGCATCCCCGTCTACTTCTCGATGGTCTTCTACGAGCTGGTCGAGCACGCCGCACGCTCGGGGGCTCGGCGCATCGACTACGGCGTCGAGGCAGCCAGGGCAAAAGCGCTGCGGGGCTGCGCCCAGACGCCGCTGGTCCATTTCGTGAAGGCCCTCGTCGAGGGCGACCAGCGCCGGCTAGTCGAGCTGGCGGCGTCCGAAGTGGGGGAGGACACCGCGCCAGACGTCGGTGGCTAGGCCGCCATCCGCAGCCCCTGCTGCCAGCAGGTATCATGAGTGGTCCCTCGACCGGCCAACCAGCAGGCCACCAACAGCGGAGCGCGAGCGAACGATGCCAGCAGAGATCACACTTTCAGCCGAACTGGGCCGGCCTATCGGCTCCAGGGATTCGAGGCGCCTGCGCCACAGCGGACGAGTACCGGCGGTCGTCTACGGCCATGGCATGAAGCCGCTGTCCATTTCCGTCGGCGCTCGGGACCTGCGCTCGGCGTTGTCGGCTCACGGTGTCAACCAGGTGCTCACCCTTCAGCTGGACGGGGCCACCCATCTTGTCCTCGCACGCCAGCTCCAGCGCCACCCGGTGAAGCGGACGGTCGCCCACGTCGACTTCCAGGTCGTCCGGCGTGACGAGATCGTCAGCGCCGAGGTCTCCATCGTCCTTGTCGGCACGGCCACCCGGGTCGAACAGGAGCGTGGCGTCCTCGAGCACGCCCTCACCAGCCTTCCGATCCGCACCACTCCCGACCAGATCCCTGAGCAAGTCGAGGTCGACGTGAGCGACCTGGAGATCGGCGGGTCGATCCGGGTCCGCGACCTCCAGCTCCCCGCAGGGGTGAGGACGGATGCCGATCCCGACGAGGCTGTCGTCGTGGCAGCAGCAGCGAGGGTCGAGGTGGAAGAAGCGGCAGAGGCGCCCGAGGGAGAAGCTGGGGAGGCGGCCGGCGAGGGCGGCGAAGCGGCCTCAACCGGCGGGGCCGAAGCCGAGGGCTGAGCCGGGCTGTTCAGGCTGCGAAAGCAAGAGACCGCTCCCGGCGCCGACCTGCTCGCCGTCGGCCTCGGCAATCCCGGTCCGCGCTACGCCAAGACGCGTCACAACGTCGGGGCGGAAGTCGTTGCGTTGCTGGCGGAGCGCCACGGTGGTCACCTGCGCCAGGGCAAAGAGCTGGCGCTTGTCTGCGAAGTGAGGGTCGAGGGCAGGCGGCTCGCGCTCGCGTTCCCGCAAACCTTCATGAACGAGTCGGGCCGCTCGGTCGTTCAACTCGTCAGGCGCTACAAGCTCGATGACTTGACCAGGCTCGTCATCGTGCACGACGAGCTCGACCTGCCGCTCGGGGCGGTACGTGTGAAGGCGGGGGGTGGCTTGGCCGGGCACAACGGGCTCCGTTCGGTGAAAGCCTGGTTGCGCTCCGACGAGTTCCTCCGGGTGCGGATAGGCATTGGCAAACCCCCCGGGGGCAAGGAGTCGGGGATAGGCCATGTGCTCTCGGCGCCGATGCGGCTCGAGCGGCGCAAGCTGGAGCTGGCGGTGGCGACGGCTGCGGACGCGGTCGAGATGGTCCTGGCCGATGGTGTGGCCGCGGCCCAGAACGAGTTCAACTCGCGCCAGCCCCCCGATGACCCGTTTAATGGGCAATAGCAAATGTCTTCGGTAACCCGGGGCCAACCAGTCGAAGGTCCACGCGTGGCGCACGGCGCGCTCAGCGCGCTGCTGGCGCGCGCTCAAGAGGACCCGGACCTGGCTGCTCTAGCGGCCGGATCACACACCTCGCTCGCTGTTGGCGAGGCGGCGCAGCCGTTCGTAATAGCTGCATTGGCCGCGGGGGACCAGCCGCTCGTCGTCGCCGTGCCGAGCGCGTCGACGGCCGAACACCTCGCCCACGACGTCGGCGTGTGGGCCGGGCCCGGCCAGGTCGCTCTTTTCCCTGCGTGGGAGACGCTCCCGTTCGAGCGGGTGAGCCCCGCCCCCGAGACGATGGGCCGGCGCCTCGAGCTCATGTGGCGGCTCCGCCGGCTTCGCGACGGTGCCCCCGATGCAGCTGTGCCGCCCGTCATAATCTCTCCCGTCCGTGCCCTGCTCCAGCGGCTCGGGCCCCACGTCGAGGACACCGAGCCTGTCTCGGTGCGCCGCGGTCTTGCGGTCGACCTCGACGAACTGGTGGAGGACCTCGGCAGGCTCGGCTACCGGCGCGAGTACCAGGTCGAGCACCGCGGGGAAATGGCCGTGCGGGGGTCGATCGTGGACGTGTACCCGTCGACGGGCGGTTCCCCGGTACGCATCGACCTTTGGGGTGACGAGGTCGACCGCCTGACAGTTTTCTCGGTCGCCGACCAGCGCTCGACCAGCGACCTCGACGAGGCGCTGATCTTCGGGTGCCGTGAGCTCCTGGCGACGCCGGAGGTGCGCCAGCGCGCTGGCGAGCTCGTCAGCAGGGAACCCTGGGGCACTGGCACATGGGAGCGGCTGAGCGAGGGCCTCACTTTCGACGGGATGGAGTCCTGGCTCCCGTGGCTGACAGAGGACGAGCACCTCCTTGTCGACCTGCTGCCCGAGCAAGCGAGAGTGCTCCTGGTCGAGCCGCGGCGCATGCGCGAACGAGCGTTGGAGATCGAAGAGGAAGAAGCCGACCTGGCCGCAGCGCTCGCGACGACCTGGGGCGCCGAGGGGAGCGATTTCCCCAAGCTGCACTTGCCTTTTGACCGGCTCCTCGCCCGGACCGGTGCTTCAGTGGCCTCCCTTTTCGCCGCCCCGGAAGGCCCCGGGACAACTGTGTTCGCCGTGACGGGTTGGCAGCCGGTCCTCGGAGGCACCGACCACCTCATGGCGCAGCTGAGAGATCTCAGCGCAAAGCGGTCCACAATCGTGGTTTGCGCCGAGGGCCAACTGAGTGCGGCTCGCCTGTCGAGCGCGCTGGCGACCGAGGGCTTCGTGGCGCCGGTTGCCCCGGTCGCAGCGGAGGCCGGGCAGGTCGCGGCACGAGGAGGTACCGTGAAGGCTGGGGCCGGTGGCGCCGGCGCGGCGGGTGCGGCTGGCGGGGCCGGTGCCATGTCGGTGGTAGTCGCCCCGGTCGACCGAGGTTTCATCGCGCCGACCCTGGGGCTGGCGGTGCTCGCCGAGAGCGACCTCACGGGGCGGCGCCGCCCGCACCGCGCGGCGCGGCCACGGGCGGCAGCTGTCCCGACCTTCTTCGACGACATGAAGACGGGCGACTACGTCGTGCATTTCCAGCACGGCGTGGCGCGCTTCGCCGGCATGGTCCGCAGGTCGATCGCAGACGTGGAGCGCGACTACCTGTTGCTCGAGTACCGCGACGGCGACAAGCTCTACGTGCCCTCCGACCAGGTCGACGCGCTCCGCCCGTACACCGGCGGCGAAACGCCGTCGCTCTCACGGCTCAACGGGAGCGAGTGGGCAAAGACCAAGGCCCGGGTGCGCAGTGCGGTGCGCGAGATAGCCCAGGAGCTCGTGGTCCTGTACCGCAAACGTGCCACCACGCCCGGGCACGCTTTCCCGCCCGACACGCCCTGGCAGGCTGAGATGGAGCAGGCCTTCCCTTACACCGAGACGCCCGACCAGCTAAAGGCGATAGCAGACGTCAAAGCGGACATGGAGGATCCGGTGCCGATGGACCGGCTCGTCTGCGGCGACGTCGGGTTCGGCAAGACCGAGGTGGCTGTACGGGCCACCTTCAAAGCCGTTCAGGACGGCAAGCAGGTCGCCATCCTCGTCCCGACTACCTTGCTCGCTTCGCAGCACCTCCAGACCTTTTCGGAACGCTTTGCCAATTACCCCGTAAAAGTCGAGATGCTTTCTCGGTTCCTCACCTCGGCCGAGGCACGTACGGTGACCGACGGGCTTGCAGAGGGCTCGGTGGACGTCGTGGTCGGCACCCACAAGCTGCTCGCCGAAAACGTGACCTTCAAGAACCTCGGTTTGCTCGTGGTCGACGAGGAGCAGCGCTTCGGCGTCACGCACAAGGAAGCGATCAAAAAACTGAGCACCAACGTCGATGTGCTCACCATGACGGCCTCGCCGATCCCGAGGACGCTCGAAATGTCGCTGACAGGGCTGCGCGACCTCTCCCTCATCACTACCCCCCCGGCGGAACGCCGCCCGATCCTCACCTACGTCGGCGAGTACGACGAGCACGCTGTGGCCGAAGCGATCCGGCGCGAGTTGCTCAGGGAAGGCCAGGTTTTTTTTGTGCACCACAGGGTCTTCGACATCGACAAGGTGGCGGCGCGCTTGCGGGAACTGGTCCCGGAGGCCCGGGTTGCTATAGCGAACGGGCAGATGGACGAGGGGTCTCTCGAGAAGGTCGTGCTCGACTTCTGGGAGGGGCGTTACGACGTCCTGGTTTGCACGACCATCATCGAGTCGGGCATCGACATGCCCACCGTCAACACCTTGGTCATCGACCGTGCGGACATGCTCGGGCTCGGCCAGTTGCACCAGTTGAGAGGCAGGGTGGGCAGGGCAAACCAGCGAGCGTACGCCTACCTTTTCTACCCCCAGGACCACAAGCTGACCGAAGAGGCCTACGAGCGGCTCCGCACCATCGGTGAGCACACCGAGCTCGGCTCGGGCTTCAAGATCGCAATGCGGGACCTGGAGATCCGCGGCGCGGGCAACCTGCTCGGAGCCGACCAGTCGGGCCACATTGCAGCCGTCGGGTACGACCTGTACGTCCAGATGGTGAGCGAGGCCGTTGCCGAACTGAAGGGCGAAACGCTCAAGCAGCCGGCAGAGATCCGCCTCGACCTCCCAATGACGGCCAACCTCCCCGAAAGTTACGTCTCGCGCGAGGATCTCAGGCTCGAGGCCTACCGGCGCCTCGCCACCCTCACGACGCCCGAAGAGGTCGACGACATTGCCTCGGAGTGGCTCGACCGGTACGGCCCATTGCCCGCTCAGGCAAATGCGCTCCTGTCGATCGCGCGGCTGCGGGCTGAGTGCGCCCGCCTCGGCGCACGAGAAGTCGCTGTCGTGAGCGGGGGGATAGGGACTCCCTTCGGTGGTTTCACAGCCAGGATCTCGCCCCTCGCACTGCGGGCGAGCGAGCAGGTCCGCTTGTCGCGGATCTGGCCGAGGGCCGTCTACAAGGAGGACCAGGGCCAGCTCGTGGGCCCGCTCAAAAAAAGCCCGGACCCCGCCCAGGCGCTCGTCGACCTGCTGCGGGCACTGGTGCCGCCGGCACCGCCCGAGTCGGGACCGGCCCAGGCCTAGACGGCTGCGACCTGCGGCTGAGAGGCAGCGCAGGGTCGCCCAGCCTCGCGACGGGCCCGGCGGCCTACCTCTTCAGCAGGCGGCCGAGGAGGATGGAAATCTCGTAGAAGATCACGAGCGGTATTGCCATCCCGAGGAAGGTGAAGGGGTCGTTCGACGGGGTGACGATGGCCGCCACGGCGCAGAGCACCACGATGGCGGGCCGGCGCCATTTGCGCCATTTCGCCGAGGGGACGACCCTTGCCAGCATCAAGAACACCACGACGATCGGGTAGAGGAAAACGACGCCGAAAACCAAGCAGACGAGGAGGTAAAGGGTCACGTACCCAGAAGGAGTGAAAAGAGGCGTCACCCCGCTGCCGCTGGCGCTGATGAGCCAATCGAGGGCCTTGGGCCAGACCAGGATGGCGGTGACGACACCGAGGCTGAAAAGGAACAGCGCCGAAAGGACGAACGGGACGGCATATTGCTTCTCGTTGCGCCTGAGCCCGGGGGTCACGAAGCGCCACATCTCCCAGAGCCATATCGGAGCCGCCAATGCGAGGCCGATATAAAGCGAGACTTTTATACGGGTCGTAAAACCTTCGACCGGGCTCGATATCACGAGGTCGCTCGTCACAAGGCCCTTGTGGTGGTGGTAAAAACTGCGGTACGGGCCTGTCATGAAGTGGAGGACCGGGTTGTACAGGAAGTAGCCGGCAATCGAAGTAACCACTATCGCGGTGGCGCAGATGAGGACCCTCTTGCGCAGTTCGGCGAGGTGCTCGAAGAGGGTCATGCGACCGCCGTCGCCGTCTAGCTCCCCCGTGGCGCTATGGCCGTTGGAGCTGGCGCCCGACCCATTGCCGGCCGCCGCCGTCGCCGTCGCCGTCGCGGCCGAGGTTGCCGCCTCCTCGGCCGTGGGCAGCGGGCCGGAAGAGGTCTCGTAGGCCTCGCCGAGTATGTCCGTGCCGGCAGCTTCGGCGGCCGGCACCTGGTCGCCTGGCGTCATGGCTAGTTGAGGGTCGGGTCGTCAGGGACAGGCAGTGCAGCCTCGGTGCCTTCCACTGCGCCAGACATGACCGGCGGCGGCGCCAAGGTGGGTGAAGCGGAGGGCGCTTCGGGGTGCCACCCGCTCCTCATCTCCCGGGCACCTGCCTCGATGGCCTCGCGAGGCTCTGCGAACGCCTTTCGCAGCTCGTCGCGCATGCCTGCGCCCTCGTGGGCAGGGTCATCGAGCAGGTCCCGCATCTCGTTGCGCAGGCCTGCGCTGTACTTGCGCACTTCGGCCAGCCAACGCCCGGCGGTGCGGGCCGCTTCAGGGAGGCGCTTGGGCCCGAGCACGATCATCGCTATGACGAAAAGCACTATGAGCTTGTCGGGGTCGAGGTTCATGGGCGCGCTCCGGTGGTTGGTTTCAATCTAGACGTCCCTGCCCTCGACAAGGACTCGCCACCGTCGAGTAACTACTATGGCGTTCGGCCGTGAGACACCTGCTCCTTCCTTACTTCGACCGCGCCCCTGCGCGCCACGCCCGGGCTACCGTGGCCGCCAAGACGCTGGTTCCCGCCGTCGCCCTCGGCCTGCTTGCGGCCGCCCTGTCGGGCTGCAGCACCGCACCCTCGGCGGCGTCAGTCAACGGCCAGACCATTTCCCAAGAGCAGCTGGCGGAACAGTTGCACGTCTTGGCCTCCGACCCGGCTTACGTGAAGGCCCAGGATGACGCTTTCTTCGAGGAGTACGAGGAGGAGACCCAAAACGGCGAACAGGCCCCGGAGCTGACCGTGGAGGCACCCTTCGGTTCGGGCCCGGCCATCTACGGCATGACCTGGACGAGCCTCGTGCTCACGGACATGATCACTGCTCTCGCTGTGGAGGAACATGTCGCCAAGGAGGGTCAGTCGCCGACTGCGACCGAGCTGGCGGCTGCTTGGGCGAGCGAGTACGCCGCCAACCCGACGGAGTGGCAGGACCTTACTCCCGGCGCCCGCACGGCTGGCGCCCTCTACGACGCCGACCACGCTCTGGTCGAGGGCGCAGCGCGCAACAGCGCTACGACCGACACGCAGTTTTACCGGGCACACTCGTCTTATTTCTGGTCCCGGGTCTGCCTCACCGTCGTGGACGTCCCCGTAAGCAGCTCTGGGCCCGGAGCAGCGAGAGCCCAAGCCGCCTCGATCGCCTCCGAGCTGAGCGGGCATGGGGCGCAAGGAGCCCCGGCTGTGCTCGGGGCGAACCTCTACTGCGACTCGCCCGAGCAGCTGATCGAACAGCCGGCGGCGTTCCGCAAAGTCGTGAGCGGGCTCAACCCCGGGCACTCGGCTGTGTTGCCGGAAAGCTACGAAGACCAGGTGGTCGAGGTGCGCTCGAGGGCGGCTGTGGCATTTGACAGCCAGGTGGCCGGCGACATCGACATCGTCGCCACCGATGGGGGCAGCCAAGCGTTACCCGCGAGCGACTCGAAGGTGATCGCGGTACTGCTCGGGTCGCAGATCAAGGTCAACCCTGCTTACGGCAGCTGGTCCACGAGCATTCCCGCGCCCTGCCCGCCGGAGATATTGCCGCTCGAAGGCGGCTCGCTGTGCTCCTCCTCCAGCTGACGTCGCCCTCGGGTGCCAGGGGCCGGGACTTCTCGGACGGGATGGACGGGACCAGTTCCCCGCCAGGTCGCTGACGGCGGCGCCGCGCGGGAGCGTGGTCGTGTCACCGTGGTCGGGCTTGGCCCCGGCCCGCTCGGGCTTGCCACTTCGGAGTCGCTCGCCGCAATAACATCAGCTCCAGTCCGCTGGGTGCGGACCTCGCGCCACCCATCTGCGGCCCTGGTGCCCGACGCCCGCAGTTTCGACTACCTCTACGAGTCCATGGAGGACCTCGAGCAGGTCTACTCGGGGATAGTCGAAGCCCTCGTCTCCTCGGCCGAACGCGAGGGCCGCGTCGTCTACGCCGTCCCGGGTTCGCCCATAGTCGCCGAACGCAGCGTCGAGCTCCTGCGCCTGGACCCCCGCGTCGACGTGGAGGTGCTTGCGGCCGTGTCGTTCGTCGACCTCGCCTTCGCCCGGCTCGGCGTCGACCCCCTTGAGGCAGGGGCGACGCTTGTCGACGGCCAGCGTTTCGGTACCGAGGTGGCAGGTGGCAAAGGGCCGTTCCTCGTGGGGCAATGCGACTCCGTCCAGGTCCTGTCGCAGGTCAAACTTGCGCTCGGAGCGGCGCTGGACAACCTTCCCGGGGCCGGCGGGGAGCTGATGGTGACCGCGCTACAGCGCCTCGGCCTCGACGACGAGGTGGTGCGGGCGGTCCGATGGGACGACCTCGACCGGGCGGTGGTGCCCGACCATCTGACGAGCCTATGGGTGCCGGCGTTGCCGGCACCGTTCGCCGCCGAGATGGCCAACCTCGAAGAGCTCGCAAGAGCGCTGCGCGCCCGCTGCCCTTGGGACCGCCAGCAAACCCACCAGAGCCTGACGCGCTACATGCTCGAGGAGGCCTACGAGGTCCTCGAAGCGATCGAGGAACTGGGCGACGACGGTGCCGGTTTCGAGCACCTCGAAGAGGAGCTCGGCGACGTCCTGTTCCAAGTCGTCTTTCACGCCACGCTCGCGTCGGAGCAGGGTCAGTTCGCTCTCCCAGATGTCGCCCGCAACGTGCACGACAAGCTCGTCGCGCGCCACCCCCACGTCTTCGGCGACGTGGACGCCTCCACCCCCGAAGAGGTGTCGCGCAACTGGGAGCAGATAAAGCGCAAGGAAAAAGGGCGGCACGGCGTGATGGACGACGTCCCGTCCAACCTGCCGGCGTTGTTGTACTCCGACAAGATCCAGGGCAAGGCGGCATCGGTGGGCTTCGACTGGGACGGTGCCGAGGGCCCGGTCGACAAGGTGAAAGAAGAGCTGGCCGAGCTGGTGGAGGCGGTGTCGGCGGCGAGGCCCGAAAGCCTCTCGCCCGGTACGGGCGGTGCCTGGGCCCCGGAGCCGGGGGACCTGGCCGTACGGGACGAGCTGGGGGACCTCCTCTTCTCCGTGGTCAATGTCGCACGGCACTTGAGGGTCGACCCGGAGGCAGCGCTGCGCGAATCGACTGCCAAGTTCCGCAGGCGCTTCCAGGCAGTCGAGGCCCTCGCCAGGCGACGCGGCCTGGAATTACCCGCGCTCGGCCCCGAGGCCCTGGACGAGCTCTGGGTAGAGGTCAAGGCCGGCGAGCGGGCCGAGGGTCTTGGTCCGCCCGGCAAAGGCCCTGTCAACTAAGCTCTCTACTCACTCCAACAACAGCTGTCACTCGAGCCACAGGTCGGGGCGGATGCGTTTCACATTGAAGTTTGGGTTCGCCATGGCAGCCCTGCTCGGCGTCATGTACCTCTTCGCGTTCCCGACGCGCACTTACCTGGACCAACGAAGTGCAATTGCAGCCGAGGAACACACCGTCTCGGTGCTGAGCGCCGAAAACGGCAAGCTTTCGGCGCAAACTTCAGCCCTTCGGGACAACGCGACCATCGAGATGATCGCCCGCGAGGAGTACGGGCTCGTCATGCCCGGCCAACAGGCTTTCATGGTCCTCCCGTCGCCGGCCCCGGCAGTGGTACAGGTCCGCCGGCCCGCAACGCACCGGCCCTGGTACGCGCCTTTGGAGGTCTGGGACCGCCTCTGAGCGCCAGCTCTCACTGCGCCGCCGCTCGGCAGTACGGACGGTCCCGGCGCCCGGGTCAGGAGCGCAAAGGCGCTGGTTCGGTAGCCTTAGGATTGGTGCCTGATGCGGACGGACGGCACCTCGCGCAGGCGAGCCGTCCTCGACCAGCTGCCTGGGGGCGACGATGGCGGGCCGCAGGGGCGCCTTGCCTTGTTGCTCGGGCGGGAGCCGCGCCAGCCCTACGACATCGTGCTGAGCGACGCTGAAGGGTGGCCGATCGTGATCCGCAACGGGCCGGTGCTCGCCGACGGCTCTCCGATGCCGACCCGCTACTGGCTTGTCGGCCGCAAGCAATGCCTGGCCGTCGACCGCCTGGAGTCTGCCGGCGGGGTCGCCTCCGCCGAGGCGGCCGTCCCAGCGGACGAGCTCGAGCGGGCGCACCGCCTCTATGCGGCCGAGCGCGATGCGGCCATCCCGACGGGTTGGGCCGGGCCGCGGCCGAGCGGGGGAGTGGGCGGGACGAGGAGGGGTGTGAAGTGCCTGCACGCCCACTACGCCTGGTACCTGGTTGGGGGTGACGACCCTGTCGGGCGGTGGGTGGCGGGTGCCCTCGGCGGCGAGGCCGACCGGCCACAACGTTGAAACCGTTCGCACCCGGCGGCAGCGGCCCCGGAGGCAACCTCGCCGCGCTGGACTGCGGCTCGCTTTCGACGCGGCTGCTCGTCCAGGCGCCCAGCGGGACGACCCTCGCGCGCCTTTCGACCATCACGGGGCTCGGCGAGGGCGTCGACGGCTCGGGGGCCCTCGTTCCCGATGCTGTCGGCCGGGTGCTCGCCGTCGTGCGCAGCTACCGGGAGGTCATGGACGACCTGGACGTATCAGCAGCCGCGATGATCGGGACCTCGGCCTTGCGCGACGCGCGCAACCGTGGGGCGTTTTCTGCCGCCGCAGCGTCTGTAGCCGGCGTCCCGCTCGAGCTGTTGACGGGTGAAGAAGAGGCCGGGTTGTCCTTCGACGGCGCGACCGCCGCGCTCGCGGCGGAGCCTGCCCCGTGGCTGGTAGCCGACATTGGCGGCGGGTCTACCGAGCTGGCCGTCGGCCCGGCGGGACCGGCCCCGGGCTCCTCGGTTCTTGGTCGCGCAGGTGTGCCCTCCGAGCTGCGTGCACCATCCTCTGCCGTTTCGCTCGACATGGGTTGCGTCCGGGTCACGGAGCGCTTTTTCGCGCACGACCCACCCGCTGCCAAGGAACTCGAGGCCGCTCGCGAATGGCTCATCGGCGAGCTCTCACTTGCTTCGAGGGAAGTCCCCGCGTTGGCTGAGGCTTCTACCCTTGTCGGGCTCGCCGGCACGGTCCTCGCGCTCGCCCGCTCCGACAAGGGCATCTCGAGCGCCGGCTCCCATGCCGTCCACCACCACCGCCTCTCCCTCGATTTCGTGGAGGGCGCGCTGGAGCGCTTCGCAGGCCAAACGTGCACGGAACGTGCCGGTATACCCGGGATCGACCCCGGGCGCGCCCGTTACATGGTTGGGGGCACGCTCGTCCTGGCGTCGCTCATGGCTGCCCTCGGTTACAACGAGTGCCTCGTTTCCGAGGCCGACATCCTGGACGGCCTCATCAGACGTCTCGCGCGGGCTAGACAGGCCGAAGTGGGCGGCGGATAGCATTCCCGACGATGACCTGGGGCCACGCAATGGTCAACCCGGAGCTCCGGGGACGGAGGGTCCTGCTGCGGCCGTTGGTCGCGGGCGATTTCGAGGCTTGGCGCGAAGTGCGGCTCCGCTCGCACGATTGGCTCGTCAAGTGGGAGCCGCGGCCCCTGCCCGGCCAGGCCGACCCGACCGTGGACAAGCGCGCCTTCAGTGCCCGCTGCAACGCCCGGATCCGCGAGCGTGAGCTCGGGACCGGCTACGGCTTCGGCGTCTTTGTGGGCGACCGCTTCGCGGGCGAGATAAACATCTCCTCGGTGCAGCGGGGGCCCTTCCAAAACGCCTATGTCGGTTACTGGGTGGACCGGGCGATGGCGGGCAATGGGTATACGCCCGAAGCGTTCGTCGTGATAGCGAAGTTCGCTTTCGAGGACCTGATGCTCCACCGCCTCCAGGTTTCGATCATCCCGAGGAACGGCCCCAGCCTGAGGGTGGCCCAAAAACTGAAGCTCCGCAACGAAGGCACGGCCGTGCGCTACCTCGAGATCAACGGAGCCTGGGAAGACCACGTCCGGTTCGCGATCACCTCCGAGGATTGGGCGCAAATGCGAGAAGAGTACTTGCGCGACTGGCTGTTGCCGCTTCGCTGAAATTGCCCAGCCTCGGGTGGGCTATTGGGCTGGAGCGCGCGGGACCGAGCCGGCCAGTGCCAGTGGGACGTAGCGGTAAACGGCCCTTCCCTTTACCGAACTGAGCGGCACCGGGCCGAAATGGCGGCTGTCTGTGCTCTGTGCCGGGTTGTCACCGGCGAGCCAGATCCCTTCGGGGCCAACGGCTTGCGCTCTCTTCACAAGTGTGCGTCCCGGGTCGCGGGGATCGGCCGCGGCGACGATGTCGCCAGGCCGCACCTGCCGAGAGCGCCAGATGACCAGGTGGTCCCCGTCTCGGAGCACGGGCGCCATGCTCTCGCCTTCTACGGCGACCCGCAGGAGACGTCGAAGGGCCAACGACCACGTGAGTACAGCGGCGGCCGCACTGGCCAGCACGAGCGCCGGCGGCACCATGGGCGCACGCGTGGCCGAGGTCTTTGGCGCTCGCCTCGGCGCCGGGCCCGCTCCCTGTTCTCCCCGCCATCCCCGTTCTCGCCGCCGCTCCCGTTCTCCTGGCTGCCTTGGCGGCCTCGGCACGGGTCTGCCGGCGACAGCCGGGGTTGCCTGTGCCGGGTGCGCATTTGGGCGGGTACGGCGCGAACGGCTATAGCGTGTCAACGGGTCACGTCCCAATCGACGTACCCCTTAGCACAAACCGACGACGCTCAAGAAGGAGCCCATTTCATGACCTTGCTGGCGCGACTGCTGGTCTTGGCGGACCGGGTGAGCGAGCCCCGGGCCGTTCACGCTCACTGCGACCTGCCGTGCGGAGTCTACGACCCGGTCCAGGCGCGGGTGGAGGCCGACTCGGTGAAAGCCATCATCGAGAAGTACCAGGCTTCGAAGGACGAGGTTTTCCGTGCCCGCGCGCTTTTCATAAAAGAAGAGCGGGCCGAGCTGGTGAAGCACCACCTCTGGGTGCTGTGGACGGACTATTTCAAGCCGCCCCACCTCGAGAAGTACCCCGAGCTGCACGACCTGTTCTGGAAGGCCACAAAGGCTGCCGGCGAAGCCAAGCACTCGGTGGACGTCGCCGTAGCGGACGACCTTCTACGCCAGATCGCCGAGATCGACCGGATCTTCTGGGAGACAAAGAAGGGCTGAGGGCGTCGCGGGGCGCCTGACGCCCTGCTCCCCAACTCTTGTGGGACGCCGCTTGTAGGCGCTCGAGGATGGCACCGGGTGCGCCTCGGGCGCCCCTGCGGCGCGGTCGCTCAATTGGTAGCAGCATGGCCGGCGTCGTCGACGCTCGTGTAGTCGAGGTAGCGTCGCGCAGACCGGCGCAAGGCGGCTGCACCGTCGGCTTGCACGACGCGCCCCCACCAAGCCCCGTAAATTCGCTCGAAATCGTAGGGCTCGAGCAGCCTCACGGCCCTTTGCACGACGGACCGCCGTTCGGGGATCAGGTTCGGGTAGCTGTACATGAAGCTCACCCAGCGGCGGTCCATTACGACTTGGAAGATGTCGCCGCTGAACACGGCCGCCGGGCGGTTGCCATCCCCTTCCCAGTGCAGCACGGTCCCCCCCCGAAAATGAACGCCCGCATTGACCAACGTCATGCCAGGGGCGATGTCGTGCTTGGCCCCGTCCCAGAAAGAGATCGTGCTGTCGGGCCGGGCGACCCACTCACGGTCGGCGGCATGGACCAGGACCGGTGCCCCGAAGGCCTTCCCCCACTCGACCATGGCACCGTAAAAGTGCGGGTGGCTGATGGCGATCGCGCTGATGCCGCCTAGTCTTTTGACCGACTGGACGAGGTCGTCGTCGAGGTAAGGGGTGCAGTCCCAGAGCACGTTGCCGTTGGCCGACCTGAGCAAAAGAGCGCGCTGGCCGATGGCAAACGACGGCTCGCACCCGACACCCATCACGTCAGGGCCCTCCTCGGCCAAGTGCCCGCGGTAGCCCCCGGACCGCAGCTCTTCGAGCGAAGTCCACTGCTGCCCACCCCAACCCACGTACTGGCGTTCGTCCAGGCAGATCGGGCAGTCCGCGCGCGGGGCAGAGTATTGGGCTCCGCAAGTCCGGCATATGGGAAGGGAATTGTGCTGGGGCATGACGTGGTCCGGGTGCCAGCATAGGGGTCGCTAGGCGACCCGGTAACCAGCTCCCGTGAGGGTCTCGATGACTTGCGGCTCGCCCAGTTTGCGCCGTAGGCGGCCAATGGTCACCTGCACCGTCTTGGTGAAAGGGTCAGCGTTTTCGTCCCAGACCTGTTCGAGCAGGTCCTCGGCGGACAGGAAGGCTGGGCTCGCCTTCATGAGGGCTTCGAGCACCGCAAGCTCCTTGACCGAAAGCTCGATCTCGCGCCCGTCCCGGCTCACCGCCCGGCGAAGCGGGTCGAGCTCGATCCCCCCGGCGCGCAGCACCCGGGGTTGTGCCGCCGGCTGGCGCCTCGCGAGAGCCCGGACCCTCAGCACAAGCTCGGGGAAATGGAAGGGTTTGCTCAAGTAGTCGTCGGCGCCGAGCTTTAGCCCCGATACCCGGTCGCCCGGCGTCGCCGAGGCCGTGAGCATGAGCACCATGACCGGGCGGTCGCCGTCAGCGATCATCTGGCATATCAGGTCACCGTGAAGCCCGGGCAGGTCCCGGTCCAGTACGACTACGTCATAAGGGTTGAGCTCTAACTTGCTCACTGCCTCGAGGCCGTCGTAGGCGACGTCGGCTGCGATGCCCTGGTCGCGGAGCCCCTCCGAGATGTCGTCGGCCAGCCTGTGGACGTCCTCTACGACCAGGACCCTCATGGGCGCACCCCCGGCCGCTGCGCCGCCGGCAGCTCGACAGACACGTGGAGACCTCCTTCGGGCCGGGCCCGCAGGTAAAGCGCCCCGCCGTGGGCCGTGGCGATGGCCCTCACGATCGACAGCCCGAGCCCGGCACCGTTGTTGTCTGCGACGCGGTCCGGGCCCAACCTCTGGAAAGGCTGCGCCAACGCCCGCACCGCCTCCCCGGCGAGGACCGGGCCTCCGTTTTCGACCACGAGGAACGCCTTGTCGTCGTGCGCGCCACTTGTGATCGTGATGGTGCCCCCATCGACGTTGTGGCAGACGGCGTTGCTGATGACGTTGGCGACAAGGCTCGTCAGGAGAGTCTCGTTGCCCCGGACCTCACCCGGCCCGGTCTCGTCGTGGACGTCGAGGTGCTTCCGGGAGATCTCGTCCTGCTCGGCGGCCAATGCCGCGGCCACCAAATCCCCAAGCGGGACATCGGTGATCTCGCCGAGCGCGCCTCGTTGCGCCCGAGCAAGCAGCAGGAGCCCCTCGAGGAGCTTGTCCGCCTGGTTGAGCCCCTCCTCCAGTTTGTCGCCGAGCACCTTGACTTCTGCCGGCGCGTGAGGTTTGCCCACAGCGACGTCGACGGAGGTGCGCATCATGGCCAGGGGCGTGCGTAGCTCATGGGAGGCGTTGGCAACGAACCTTCGCTGGGCCTCGAAGGCCGTTTCGAGGCGGCCGAGAAGGCTGTCGATGGTGTCCCCGAGATCCTTCAGCTCGTCGTCGGGGCCACGCACGGCCAAGCGCCAGTTGAGGTTCAGTTCGGAGATCTCACGCGCCGTCGCTGTCATCGAGCGGAGCGGGCGGAGGACCCGGCCGGCCATCACCCAACCGAGGCCGATCGATATGCAGGTCATTATCCCGAGGGCAATTATCGACACCACGAAGAGGTTGTGCTGCTCGCTGGGCGTCGGGAGCGTGGCAAAAATGGCACGTATCGTGGAAGGACTGGGGGCGGCGCCCGCCTTCACGTATTGTCCCCCAACCGCACCGCTCGGGAGAACCAGGCCTGGCGGGCACTGGGAGGCAGGGGCACCTGGCACGAGGCAGGCCGGCACGGCGCCCGAGACCTGACCGGCAACTACTTTGACGATGCCTCCGCTGGCGCTTTGGACCCGGAAACTTGTAACTTCAGGCCGGCCGACGACGAGCCCGTAGGTGATCGCCAAAAGGACGGCGCCCGATATCAGGAAGAGCCCTCCATAGAGCGCGGTGAGACGGAGCCGGACCGTCCTGCGAGGTAAGTGCAACCAAGATCTTGGAGCCACTAGAGGCCCTCCTCCCACACCAGGGTGCCCGATGGCTGGTAACAGCAAGTTAACTGCCGTTGTTGCGCTCCTGTTACCGCGCACCGCTTATAACGGAGCCCATGGACAAACCGCCGACCCCATTGGCCTGTACCAAACGGCCCCGGACCGTCCGGTTGAGCGTCGTCCTAGCCGGGTGCGCAGCCCTTTTGCTACCCGCTTGTGGCGGCAGCCCGACGAGCGCCGGGGTGGCCCATCTCGGGACCACGACGACAACAAACGCCAGCAGTCCGGCGGCCACCAGCTCGCCGGCGGTGACGAGCGCTACGGGCGGTGCCTCCGGTCCGAGCGCCGGCGCAGCGCCGAGCGGCGGGTCGGGGTCGGGCAGCCAAAGCGGTTTCTCTATTGCAGGCGGCAACGAGGCCGACGCGCTCGCCTTTGCGGAATGCATGCGGTCTCATGGGGTGCCGAGCTTCCCTGACCCCAATTCGCAAGGGGTGATCCAAGGAAGTGGCCTCAACCCGAATTCTCCCTCTTTCCAGTCGGCGAGCAACGCTTGCCGGCACTTCATGCCGAACGGCGGGAAGCCGACGCCGGCTCAACAGGCTAAGGCCATGGCGCAAGCGCTCAAGTTTTCCCAGTGCATGCGTTCGCATGGCATCCGCGATTTCCCCGATCCCAAATCAGGGCCGGGCGGCGCGATCGGCATCAGCATCCGCGGTGGCCCGGGCAGTGACCTCAACCCCAACAACCCCCAGTTCGAGGCGGCCCAAAAGGCGTGCCAGGGCATCATGGGCGGCGCTTTCGGGGCCAAGGCCCCTTAGCCAGCACGTCTCAGCGCCTCCGGGACCGCACATGGGCGGACCGGCGGAACAAAAACACCACCCGAAGCTGGACCGAAGAGAGACTGGGGTCATGCACACTGACGAGCGGATCGCGAAAATGCTGGATAAGGCTGGCAAAACCGGCAATGGGCACAAGAAGGGGTACAGGAGCGGCCTCGCGGTGGTCGCCCTGGCAGCCGTCGCCATGCTCGCATCGGCCTGCGGCGGCGGCGCCAAGGGAGCTGCCGGATCTTCCAATGCGGTGGCACATCTCGGCACGACCACCACGGCCGCGGGCGCCGGCTCCAGCCCTGGCGCTTCTTCGGGCGGGGGGCCGCCCAACCCTGCCAGGTTGGGCGCCGACGCAATGAAGTTCTCGCAATGCATGCGCTCACACGGCGTGGCCAACTTCCCCAACCCGCAGATTTCGGCAAGCAGCATCAGGCTCGAGATCAACCCGAGCATCGCCGGCAACCCGCACTTCAAGACTGCTCAAGCGGCGTGCCAGCACTTGCTGCCAAGCAAGGGGACACCCCAGGCCATCACCCCCGCCGACCAGGCCGACTACCTGAAAGCGGCGCAGTGCATGAGGTCGCACGGCATCAATGGCTTCCCGGACCCGGACTTCTCCGGCGGCGGTGTCGAGTTCCCTCTGCCGCCCGGCATGAACGCCAACTCCACCCAGTTCGAGGCGGCGCGGGAGATCTGCCAGAAGCTCATCCCCAACGGCCTCCCCTACAGCGCCTCCTCCGAGGGCCAATGAACCTCGTGAGAGGTTGCCGAGGTTTTACTTGCAAAACGAGAAAGAGGAGTTCTCACGCCCGGAGCGGCGGTCCGCCCGGGTGCTCAAGGAGGTCCCTTAGAAAATGACGAGCTCTCAAACCAGCCCGGGCGGCTACCAGGTCCTCGGCGCTCAGGTTGGTGATAATGAGGACGGCGCTCCCCCAGGTGGCCCGAGCCCCGCGGAGCGTAGGCGGCGCAAGCGTTGGTGGGTCGCCGGCGGCGCGGCCGTGGCCCTGGTAGCAGCGGCAGGTGTCGTTGTGGCGGTGACCAACCCGTTTGCCAGCCCGTCCAATTCCAACAGCGGCGTAACCGACAACACCTACCCCATCAGCTACGCCAACGTCGCGCTCGAACCGCTCCAGTCCCAGACCGAGGTGTCGGGGACCCTCACCTACGCGAGCACCAACGACAGCAGCACGACGGCCAATGTGGTCTTGCCCGCAGGCACCGCCACCTCAACGGTCCAGCAGGAGGAGCAGCTCGTCGCCACGGCAAGCCAAAGCCTCTCGGCGGACCGGGTCGCCTTGCTCACGACCGAGGCTTCCAATTCCGAGAGCCTTGCCCAAGCGGAGCAGGCTGTGAGCGCAGACGAGGCCAGTCTTGCGCTGGCCGAGACGTCCAACGCCGAAGGCCTTTCGCAAGCTCAGCAAGCCAGCAGTTCGGACAAGGCTGACCTCGCTTCGACCGAGACTGGCAACTCCCAGGCTTTGGACCAGGCACAACAGGCCGTCGGGCTCGACGAAGCCGCCCTCAAGACGACCGAGACGAGCAACTCCCAGTCGCTCGCCCAGGCACAACAAGCTGTGGCGCAAGACGATGCCGCCCTCAAGACGACCGAGACGAGCAACTCCCAGTCGCTCGCCCAGGCGCAACAAGCCGTGGCGCAAGACCTCGCCGCCCTGAAGACGACCGAGACGAGCAACTCCCAGTCGCTCGCCCAGGCACAACAAGCCGTCGGCCAGGACCTCGCCGCCCTGAAGACGACCGAGACGAGCAACTCCCAGTCGCTCGCCCAGGCACAACAAGCCGTCGGCCAGGACCTCTCCGCCCTGAAGACGACCGAAACGAGCAACTCCCAGTCGCTCGCCCAGGTTACGCAGCAGCTCCAAGATGCGAGCTCGGCTCTCGCCTCTGACCAAGCGCAGCTCTCCTCGGACGAGGCGATGTTGTCTGCTGACGAGCAAAAAGAGGCAGTCGACTGCGCTGGGGGCGGCGCGGGGACTCCCGGCGGCGGGGGCACCCGCTCGACCGGGTCGACGGGGGCGACCGGTTCGGCCTGCTCGACCGACCAGGCTCAAGTGAGCCAGGGGCAGTCGGCGGTCACCGGTGACAAGCAGAAGGTGACGTCCGACCAGGCTGCCGTCCAATCGGACGAAGGCAGCGTCGACTCCACCAAGACCAAGGACGCCCAGTCGCTCCAGCAGGCGCAGGCCCAGCTGCTGGCGGCCCAGCAAACGGTCGCCTCCACCAAGACCAAGGACGCCCAGTCGCTCCAGCAGGCGCAGGCCCAGCTCCTGACCGCTCAGGGAGCCGTGGCGTCCACAAAGACCAAGGACGCCCAGTCGGCGCAGCAAGCCGAGTCGCAGTTGCAGTCGGCCCGGGTCGGCGTATCCGCCACGGCAACCAAGAACGACCAGACCGCGCAGCAGGCGCAGCTGCAGCTGACCACCGCCGAGGCGACCGTCGCCTCGACCAAGACCAAGAACGCGCAGTCGGCCCAGCAAGCTCAGGCGCAGATGGCAGCCGCACGGCTGGCCCTTTCGCAGGACGAGTCGGCCCTCGCCCAAGACCGCGCCGACACTGCCGTGGGGACGGCCGGTGGGACCGGTAGCCCGACGTACACCTACCTCCCCCAGGTGGGCCAGGTCATCCGGCTCGGCCAGGAGCTCTTCGCAATCGACGGCCAGCCCAGCATCCTGCTGTACGGCCAGGTAACCCCATGGCGCGCCTTCGTGCCCGGGATGTCTCCGGGCTCCGACGTAGCGGCCCTCAACGCCAACCTGGACACCCTCGGCTTCGGCAAGGACCTCAGTGGGGACGAGTTCACAGAGGCGACCGAGGCGGCCGTGAGGTCGCTCCAGTCGGCGGACCACATGGACGTGACCGGCCAGTTGCCCCTCGGCTCGGTGCTTTTCCAACCGGGCGCCGTCCAGGTGGACTCGGTGACCCCGACACTCGGTTCCGCGCCGTCGGCAAGCCAGGGCGTGCTCCAGGTGACTCTCACGGCCCGCCAGGTGCAGATACCCCTCGACGCTTCCCAGCAGTCCGAGGTCGAGGTGGGCGACAAGGTCAGTATCGTCATGCCTGACAACTCGACCACCCCGGGCGTCGTTTCCTACGTCGGGACGGTGGCGACCACGCCGTCTTCGCAGAACGGTGGCTCCGGTAACCCCACGATCAACGTCGACGTCACCCCGTCCGACCCGGCCGCAACCGGCAACCTCGACGACCTCCCGGTAAACGTCTGGATCACGACGGCCAGCGTCTCGAGCGCCTATGTGGTCCCGGTGGACGCGCTGGTGGCACTGGCAGGTGGGGGCTATGCGCTCGAGGTAGCGCCGGCGCACGGCCCTCACTACCTGGAGGCTGTCACCGTCGGGCTCTTCGACGACGCCGACGGCAACGTCCAGGTGAGCGGGTCGGGTGTCGAGAACGGCCAGCGGGTAGTGGTGCCAGAGGTATGACGCCGCCGGCTGTCCTCCAGCTCGAGGACGTCACCAAGACGTACGCGGTGGAGCCGCCCGTGCACGCCCTGCGCGGCGTCAGCTTCAGCATCCACCAAGGGGAGCTGCTTGCCATAGTGGGGCCTTCGGGGTCGGGCAAGACAACCTTGCTCCATCTGATGGGTGCACTCGACCGGCCGACGAGCGGGAGGGTACTGGTCACGGGCCTGGACGTCGCGGCCCTGGCCGACAGGCAGTTGTCGGCCTTGCGCGCATCGCGTATTGGCTTTGTTTTCCAGCAGTTTTTCCTCGCCGAGCACCAGTCGGTCCTCGACAATGTGGCCGACGGGCTCCTTTACGCGGGGGCCCCGCTGTCAGAGCGGCGGGAGGCCGCCTCACGGGCACTGCTCCGTGTCGGCCTGGGCGACAAGCTGGGCTCGTTGCCCACCAAGCTCTCGGGTGGGCAGCGCCAGCGCGTTGCGATCGCAAGAGCGATAGTGGGCCGCCCGGCGATCGTGCTGGCCGACGAGCCGACCGGCAACCTCGACTCTGCGGCGGGCGCGTCGGTGCTCGACCTGTTCGCCGAACTGAACGCCGAAGGCGCCACCATCACCGTGATCACCCACGACCTGGGCGTCGCCGCGCGCACCAACCGGGTGGTGCGCCTGCTCGACGGCCTCATCGTCTCCGACGGAGCACCTTCACTTCTCCCGCCGGCACTGGGGCAGGCGGCGAGATGAGCAACCTGGCGCCACCGTCGCCGGCCCGCCTCCACCCGCGCGACCTGGCGCGCCTTTCGAGCGTGGGCATCCGGACCCGTAAGCTCCGCGCGGGCTTGTCGGCGCTCGGCATTGCCATCGGCGTCGCCGCCATCGTCGCCGTGCTCGGCCTGTCGGCCTCCTCTCAGGCGGGGCTCCTGGCCGAGATAAGCAAGCTCGGCACCAACCTGCTCACCGTCACCAATGGCCAGACCCTTTTTGGCCAGACGGCCGAACTGCCCGAAGCGGCGCCGGGCATGATCGGGCGGATCGGCCCGGTCACACAGGTCCAGTATGTCGGAGCGATAAGTAGTGCCAATGTCTTCAAGAGCCCTCTCGTACCGGCGGTCGATACCAACGCGATCTCCGTCGACGCCGCCAGCTTGGCCTTGCCGGCAGCCGTGGGTACGACCGTCGCCCAGGGCGCATACCTGAACGCCGCAAACCAGAACGAGCCGGTCGCCGTCCTCGGTGCCGCGGCCGCCCAGCGCCTCGGGATCGATGACGTTTACGCCGGCCAGCGGGTCTGGCTCGGTGGGATGTGGTTTTACGTGATCGGCATCCTCAACCCAGCTGTCCTCACGCCCGAGATCGACTCCGCCGTGCTTGTTGGCTTCCCGGCGGCGGAAACCTACCTGGGCTTCGACGGTCACCCCTCGGAGGTCTACCTGCGTTGCGAGACATCGCAAGTCAATGCCGTCTATTCGGTGCTTGCCGACGCGGCCAACCCCGAGGCACCGAACGAGGTCGACGTCTCCCAGCCATCGCAGGCACTGACCGCCCAAGCGGATGCCAAAGCCGCCCTGAACACCTTATTTCTCGGCCTCGGGGCTGTCTCTTTGCTAGTCGGTGCCGTGGGCGTGGCCAACATCATGATCATCTCGGTGCTCGAACGGCGCTCCGAGATCGGGCTACGGCGCGCCCTCGGAGCCACAAAGGGCCATATCCGCCTTCAGTTCATGTCGGAGGCAATATTGCTCTCGCTGCTGGGCGGCGCGCTCGGCGTGGCCGCCGGTGCGCTCTCGACGGCAATTTACGCCTCTACGCAAGGCTGGCTCATTGTTGTGCCCCCACTCGCGTGGGGCGGCGGCTTCGGTGCGGCATTGTTCATAGGTGCGGTCGCCGGCCTGGTACCTGCCCTGAGGGCAGCGCGGATGGAGCCCACCGAGGCGCTCTGGAGCATCTAGCAACTCCGCCCGTCATTGTCCTCGCGCTGGTGCGCTAGGCGGAGCCCGGGGTAACGCTGGCCCCGGGGAACTTCGGTGGGAGTCCGCCTGAGCCCCGAGGGCTGCCTCGTGCTCCCGGCCGAAGATCGACCAGAGCCGCCGCAGGCGGCCGCCACAGCTCCAAACTAGGGAGGAGGATGCACAGCACGACGTCGAGTGACCTATCTCTCGCGGTCGCCGTTTTTGTGGCGAGCGCCGTCGAAAGTGTCGAGGCCCTCACGATCATCGTCGCCGCTGGAGTCTCGAGAGGTTGGCGCTCGGCGCTCGAAGGGATGGCGGCAGCCCTGGTCCTGCTCGTCGTGCTCGTCGGGGCGCTCGGGCCCGCGTTGGTCTACTGGGTGCCGATCTCGGTCTTGCGAGGCGTGGTCGGGACGCTCTTGCTCGTGTTCGGGCTCCAATGGCTGCGAAAGGCCGTGCTGAGGGCGGTCGGGCTGAAGGCCAAGCACGACGAAGACGTGATCTTCACAAGGCATGTCGAGGCACTGCGCCGGGACGGGGAAGGTGCCCCGGTGAAGGGCCGGCGTGACCCTGCGGCCTTCGCTGTTTCGTTCAAGGGGACTTTCCTCGAAGGCCTCGAGGTGGCGATAATCGTCTTGGGCCTAGGGGGCGGGGACCACCAACTCGGCCTGGCGAGCGCAGCCGCGGGCGCCGCCGCGCTCGTCGTCGCCGGGATCGGGGCACTGGTAGCAAGACAGCTCTCGGACGTCCCCGAAAACCTGATGAAGACCGTTGTAGGGGTGATGCTCATTTCCTTCGGGACCTTCTGGGCGGGGGAGGGCCTTGGCGTGCACTGGCCGGGGAGCGACCTTGCGATCCCGGTCCTGGTGGGCGGATATGCCGTCTTTACGCTCGCTCTCGTGAGGTTCCTCCAGGCGCCGTCTCGCAGAGGCATACGCGAGGCCGCACGTGCCTGAAGGCGGCCCCGTCGAAGGCCAAGCTCCCGAGCCAGCGCCTGAGCCAGGGCCTGTGCCTCCCCTTTTGCGCTGGCTGAAAGCCTTCGAGCCTTTTGGTGGGACTTCCTCGTGGGCGAAACCCCCGAGCTTCTCATCGGAGCTCTCGCCGCCATTGGCGTGGTGGCCCTGCTCGTGAAGGGCCCAGGCCTCAACGGCGTCGCCGTGGCTGGCTTCCCCGTGCTGGTCGTTGCCCTCCTCGTCGCGTCGGTCCTTTGGGCGCGGCGGGCGAAACGGACCGGTTAGGGGCCCGGGCGTCGCCCGCTGACGGAGATAAACGAGAGGTCCCGGGTACCCGTGTGGGCGCGGAGGGGGTCGAACCCTCATGCTCTGAGGCGGCAGGGTTTAAGCCCGCTGTGTCTACCGATTTCACCACGCGCCCTGATAAGTGTCAGCCGGGCAGTGGCACAGTCTACGGAACCGCCTCCCGGCGGGCCGT
>DATJMJ010000020.1:0-2954 GCA_035508795.1 Acidimicrobiales bacterium | reverse complement strand
CCGGCTCTCAGGGCTCGGCGGCCGCAAACCCGCCCAGCTTTCAGGCGGTCAGCGGCAGCGGGTCGCACTTGCACGCGCCATTGTCAACCGGCCCGAAGTGCTCCTGCTCGACGAGCCGCTCGGCGCCCTCGACCTCAAGCTACGCCAGGAAATGCAGACCGAATTGAAGAGGATCCAACGCGAAGTGAGGATCACCTTCATATACGTAACGCACGACCAGGAAGAGGCGCTGACTATGAGCGACCGGCTGGCGGTCCTGAACGCAGGCCAGATCGAACAGGTTGGCACCCCGGTGGAGGTGTACGAACAACCCGCTACCGAATTTGTCGCAGGTTTCATCGGTGTTTCCAACCTAATCGACCGTGACGGCCACAGGCTTACCGTGAGGCCCGAGAAGGTCCACCTTTTGCTGGAGGCTTCCGAGCCCGCGCCGCCGGGTGCCCACGTGGAGCAGGGGGTGATAGCCGAAGTGGTCTACCTGGGGGTCGTCACCCGCTACAGGGTCGAGCTCGAAGGAGGGGGTCACCTGGTGGCGGTCCGCCAAAATCTCGAGACAGTTGCCGCACAGGTGCTCGAGACCCGGGGCCGGAGCGTCCGGGTCGCTTGGCGGCCCGACCAGGCGTACCGGTTACCCGGTAGCCCCGGGACGGCGGCCGGCCCGCGGTAGTCAGAGTGCAAAGTCCTTGAAGCCATCACAGAGGAGAGACAAATGAACCATCGGGACATCGTGAAACGTCTGTCAAGCGGTGCGCTGGCGATTGCCATGGCGCTACCGCTGCTCAGCGGCCTCGCCACAAGGGCCGCGGCGACGCCCGGGCCTTCCGGGAGGAGCTTGTCGAGCGCATTGACACCACCGACGCAGGGCATGGCGCCACAAAAGTCGGTAGGCAAGGGCGAGGGGCAGTTGAACCTCATCGCCTGGGAGGGCTACACGCAGCCGGAATGGGTGACACCTTTCGAAAAAGAGACCGGTTGCCAGGTGAACGCAAAATACGCCGGATCTTCGAGCGAGATGGTCTCGCTGATGGCCAATGGTGGCGGCGGCCAGTACGACCTCGTGTCAGCCTCGGGGGATGCGGACCTGCGCCTCATCTACGGTGGTGACGTAAAGCCTGTCAACGTCGGCTTGATCCCGTCTTGGTAGCAGTTGCGGCCCTTCCTCCAGAGCCCTGCCTTCAACACGATCAACGGCGTCCACTATGGGGTCTCGCTCCAATTTGGGCCTAACGACCTGCTGTACTCCACAACTGCCTTCCCGACTGCTCCCAAATCCTGGTCGGTCATATATTCCAAGAAGTATGCCGGGCGCATCACTGTCCCGAATAACCCCATCCAGATAGCCGACGCCGCCTTGTACCTCTCCGTCCACGACCGCAGCCTCGGGATCTCCGACCCCTACGAGCTCACCCAACCGCAGTTCAACGCTGCCGTCAACCTGCTCAAGCAGCAAAGGCCTCTCATCAAGAAGTACTGGAACCTGGCGTCGGACGAGATCTCGCTCTTCGAGAACGGCGAGGTTGTCGTCGGTGCCGCGTGGCCTTACCAGACTGGTCAGCTTGTCGCTGCCGGGGACAAGGTCGCCGACACCATCCCGAGCGAGGGTGCCACTGGGTGGGCTGACTCGTGGTTGCTTGCGACCAAAGCACCGCATCCGAACTGCGCTTACAAGTGGATGGCCTACATCACAACGCCCCAGGTCCAAGCCGAGCAGGCCGTCTCGTACGGCGAGACTCCGGATAATTCGTTGGCTTGCCCTCTCATGGACCGAATTTCCAAGGGCTCGTGCGAATCGTTGCACGCAAACGAGCCGGACGCTTACTTCAGGACGATCAAGTTCTGGAAGACCCCCTTGGCACAGTGCGACAACGGCAAGCCCGACTGTGTGCCCTTCCAGGACTGGGCGACGGCCTGGACGCAGATCACAGGCTGACAGGCTCGAGCTGACCGCCGCCGGGTGGGGCAAATGGCAGATACCCATGTCGTAGCGGGACCACCCCGCGAGAGGCTTGGGCTCAGCGGTGCTAGCAGGCTCTCAGCCGCGCTCTGGCGCAGGACGTGGCTGAGGGCCACACTGGCTCTTTCCCCTCCCCTTGCGTGGTTCCTCGTGATTTACCTGGCATCGCTCGTCGTGATGCTCGTAACTGCTTTTTGGACCGTTAACCCGTTTACGAACAACCTTCAGCACCAGTTGTCGCTGACCAATTTCGGCGCCATTTTCGACTCGCCCATCCCCGACATAATCGGGCGGACGGTCGTGCTCGCCGCCTTGGTTACCATCACCGACGCCGTAGTTGCCTTCCCGTTTGCCTATTTCATGGCGCGGGTGGCGGGGCCGCGGGTGCGCAACGCGCTGTTCGTAGCTGTGCTCCTGCCGCTCTGGGCGAGTTACCTCGCCAGGGTTTTCGCTTGGATCGTCATCCTCACCAAGGACGGGACCCTCGACTGGACCACGAGCAGCCTCGGCCTCGGCCAGCCCAACATTGCCTATACGAAGATCGCCATGTGGGTGGTCTTTTCCTACCTATGGCTCCCCTTCATGATCTTGCCGGTGTACAGCGCGCTCGAAAGGGTACCGGGGTCGCTCATCGAGGCGTCTGCAGATCTCGGCGCGCACAACCTGCGCACCTTCCGCAACGTCGTGCTTCCTCTCGCCTTGCCCGGGGTCGTGGCGGGGTCGATCTTCACCTTCTCCTTGACGCTCGGCGACTACATCACGCCCTTGCTCATTGGCTCGGGCTCGGGGACCAACCTGATCGGCAATGTCATCTACGACAACATCGGGCTGGCCAACAACCTCCCCTTCGCTGCCGCTCTCGCTTTTGTGCCGATACTCGTCATGGTGGCCTACCTTCTCGGGGCGCGGGCCGTCGGCGCCTTCGAGGCCATGTGATGGAGGGCCGCTTCACTCGCGCTGCACTGGTGGCATGGGTCGTGGGGGTGCTGCTGTTCTTGTT
>DATJMJ010000019.1:0-15511 GCA_035508795.1 Acidimicrobiales bacterium | reverse complement strand
CCGTCCCGTCGTAAGACGCACCCGGGCGAGGTGCATGCCCGGGTCCGTCGGCCTCGGGTTTGGCGCTGGGCTGAGCCCGGCCGGGCCGGACTCGGGGCCCGGACGGGCTGGACTCGGCGCCCGGACGGGGGCGCGATGCTGGGCCGGACTCGGGGCCCGGACCGGGCGCGACCACTCTGTGTGCAACGCTACCACGCTGAGCGGTGAAAATGCCCCGTGTGCAGGTGCTTCTGGTTGAAATGATGTGCTCTTCAACAGCACTTGGGCCTGCCGGCTTTTCGGAAAGTTCCGCGCCGAGGCGGAAATCCATGCCGATCAACGTCATTAGGGGCACCTAACACCGGGTCCCGCTTGCGAGCTGGCGGAACTGCCCCCACCATGAGTCGGTCAGTAGTTACTGAGGGTGAGCGAAGAAACTCGGTCTGTAGTTGGTCGCCTTGGCCGGGCGGAGCTAGTGGCGAACCCATCCCCTCCCGTTTCGAAGGAGAGAGGCTATGGGCTCGTCGCAAGGGCACACCCTGAGCATGCACCCGCGTGCAACGGTCTGGAAGTGCGCCGCCGCCACAACCACCGCTCTGGTAACCCTCGAGCTACTGGCGTTCCCCGCCATGGCTCAGGCGACCCCATCTGAGGCGAGCGCACCCACCTCGGCCGCGAGTACGGCGACAGCCCCCGCGAGCTCACCGGCGCAGTACATCGTCTCGGACAGCACCACGGAGGGATCGAGCGCCGCTGTTGCAGCGACCCGGTTGATAGGCGGGGCCCTCGGCGCCAGCTTGCCTGCTGCAGATGCGGTCGTCGCGACCCTGACGGCTGCCGAGGTATCCCTCCTCGAGGACATCCCGGGGGTCACGGTCACGCCCAACTACCCGGTGACGATGCTGGGGACGCCGGCGACATTGAGCGGCGCCGCCCCGGCGGCAGTGTTCCCCCAACAGACAGGCGCAACCCAGCTCTGGTCGGAAGGAGACTCGGGCTCGGGCGTCAACGTCGCGGTCGTCGACACGGGGATCGACCCGCTCCCCGATTTTGCCGGCCGCCTTGTGGGGGGTGTCGACCTCACAGGTGGCAACAACCCCTTCGACGACCAGTACGGGCACGGCACATTTGTGGCCGGGCTCATCGCCGGCAATGGGGCGAGCTCCTCGGGGCTCTACGAAGGTGAGGCGCCCGGCGCGGGGCTGGTTTCGGTGAAGGTTGCGGGGGCCTCCGGTCAGACCACTCTCTCGACGGTCATCGAGGGGATCGACTGGGTCATCGCCAACAGGGCGGTCGACAACATCCGGGTGATGAACCTCTCGCTCGGTTACGTCCCCCAGGAGTCCTCGGTCGTCGACCCCCTCGACCAGGCGGTCGAGCAGGCGTGGGAAGCAGGGATAGTAGTAGTCGTCGCTGCGGGCAACTACGGCCCCTTCAACGGCACCATACTTTCCCCCGGCGACGACCCATTCGTCATCACCGTCGGTGCCATCAACGACCACGGCAACGTCTCACCCGCAGGTGACACGATGGCCAGCTTCTCGAGCGTCGGCCCCACCAACCCCGACGGATGGTTCAAGCCCGACCTGGTCACCTCGGGGACCTCCCTCGTCAGCTTGATGGCACCAGGCTCGACAATCGCCGACAACTACCCGCAGGCTCAGGTTGGCAACGGCAACTTCGTCGGCTCGGGCACGTCGTTCAGCTCGGCGATCACCACTGGCGCTGTGGCGCTACTGCTCGCCCATAACCCCAGCCTGCAGCCCGATCAAGTGAAGGCCGACCTCCTTGCGAGCACCATGCCGGGGCCGGTCGGCAACCCCTTTGTCGACGGCCATGGCTTGCTCGACGTGGCGGCGGCAGCGGGCGAGCCACGAGGGCTGGCTCTCCAACAGGACTTCGGCCAAACCTACGTGCAGCTACCCCTCCCGGTTGACCTCGTAGTGGCACCGGGGGCAATTCTCTCAGCGGGTTACACCCTCCAGATGAACGGGGCTCACGCTGCAGCCACTAGCTCTCTGGCAGGCGGCGAACTTTCCGTCCCGGTCGCTTGCAGCCTCCTCGGCGCCCCCGTGGGCGAGATCCAGGTGGACATCCCGACCGAGTCCTACGTTATCCCCGCCGGCTCGGGCGCGGCCTACCCGGCGGCATCGACCCTGCAAGGCGAGGCCGTGGCTCCGAACCTTTGCTCTGGCGGCCTCATGTTCGCCGCAGGATTGGGCGCCACAGCCGCCTTCTCGGGCGCGCTGATATCGACCAACACGGCTAGCGCCGAAAAGGTGACCTTCTTGTCGGGGGCCGGGGACCTGCTCGCCATCCCCCTCGGGAACACCAAAGTTGTCCCCATCTCCTTGAACGACATCGGCACCTCGGTCAACCTCAGCACGACATGGGCCGGGTCGAGCTGGGACTCAGCAAACTGGAAAGACCTGGAGGCCAGCCAATCAGAGAGGTCAGCCACCACGGCAGCTCCGAGCGGGGTTGCATGGAGCGGGTCGGCATGGAACGGCGTCGCCTGGAGCGGGTCGGCATGGAACGGCGTCGCCTGGAGCGGCTCAGCTTGGAACGGCGTCGCCTGGAGCGGCTCAGCTTGGAACGGGGTCGCCTGGAGCGGCTCAGCTTGGAACGGGGTCGCCTGGAGCGGCCAGCAGTGGGGTGCCGCACCGGCCGACTGAGCGCATTGGGCCCCTCCATCGTCACTGACGGGGTCCTTGGCCCATCCCGCCCAGCCTGTGAAAGGGCAGGACCGGGTCGGTCAATGGGCTCCAGCCGGCCCAGCCGGCCCAGCCGGCCCAGCCGGCCCGGTGGGCGCTCCGCCTGGTAGGCCGCTCACCTGGTAGGCCGCTCACCTGGTAGGCGGCCCGCCTGGTAGGTCGCCGGCCCGGTAGGCGGCCCGCCTGCTATGCGACCGCCAGCGGTGCGCTCCGCCAATCTCATGTCGAGGCAAATCCGCGCCGACTTATCTACAGCCACCCATGCGCGGAGAGGACGGTTCATTGAAGAGCCCAGCAACGCCCCATCAGGGGGGACCCCTCCGCCGGGAGGATAAGCGCGCCGTACCGCAGCGGCGGACGCTGGCACTGGCCCTCGCCATGGCGTTCACCGGTTGCGCCCTGGCCGTCTACAGCCTGCGCTGGAGCCAACCGATCGCACCGGTGTCCGTCAAGTGGTGGGAGCTCGTCCCGGCTGTTGCCTTGGCAGACGAGCTCGGCTTTCACCTCGAGGTCCGGGGCGAGGTCCACACCTTCACCCTGAGCGAGGTCCCTTTGGTGCTCGGTTGCCTGTTCGCAGCGCCTTGGGCAGTGATAGTCGGCCGGCTGCTTGGCGACACCGCTTTCCAGATCCTGCGAAGGAAGCAGCGCGGCGTCAAGCTCGGGTTCAACCTGGCGATGTTTTTCCTGGAAACGGTCGTGACCCTTGTCGTTTTCCACCAACTCGTCGGGACGCGCTCACCGCTCAGCTGGGTGAGCTGGCCGCTTGTCTTCGCAGCTGTCGCGCTCGCAGATCTCGTGAGTGTAATAGCCGTTTCGCTAGCCATCCGTTGGCACGGTGGCAAGGCGCTTCTCAGCCATGTTGTGATCGCTGCGATCGCCACGACGGTCGTAAACGTCAACCTGGCGCTCTTGGCGGCCATATTGCTCTGGAAGATCCCGCATGCGATCTTCCTTTTGCTCACGGTCTTGCTGATGACCTCGTTCGCTTACCGCGGGTACGCCAACCTTTCCAAGAGGTACGCGAGCCTCAAACTGCTTTACGACTTCACTAAAGCCGTGGGTGCGAACATGAGCGCCGAAGCCGTCCTTGACCACGTCCTCGGAAAAGCCAGGGAACTGCTAGGGGCAGAGGTCGCAGAGGCCGTCATTTTCGACCGTGACGAGACGAACCCCGCTCTCCGCCGCAGGAGCATCGACGCTTCGCTGCGGGGGGCTGCGGCCGCGGGAAGTGCAGCGGCTGGAGGTCCAGCCGCGGCAGGTGCCGCCGGCGGGGCTGGAGGACCGGCTGGGGGGGCTGGAGCGGTGGGCGCGAGAGGAACGAGAGGGCGGGGAGGGCCGGGAGGGGCAGGGCTCAGCCAACTCGACTGGTCACGACTGGTCGGCGGGGGCCACGCAATGTTCGTCAGCCGCGCCGAACGGGCGCCGGCGCGCGCTGCGCTGCGCGAGAAGCTCGGGGTGCGGGACTTCATTGTCGCCCCGCTCCGCTCGGACGAGACGATCACCGGGGCAATACTCGTAGCGAACCGGATGGGAGCTGTAAGCACGTTCGACTCGTCGGATTGCAGGCTTTTCGAGACCCTCGCCAACCATGCGAGCATCGCCTTCGAGAACAGCCAATTAGTAAACCGCCTTCGCGAAGAAGCCGAGGAGCGGCGCCGGGAAGCTCTCCACGACGCCCTCACGGGGCTCCCGAACCGCGCCCTTTTTTCCCAGCAGGTAGACGAAGTCTTGAGCAAGGGTGCGGCCGCCATCATGCTGATGGACCTCGACCGTTTCAAAGAGATCAACGACACGTTGGGACATCACAATGGCGACCTGCTCCTCTGCAAGGTTGCGGGGCGCCTGGTAAGCAGCCTCGGGGAGGAGGGCTTCGCATGCCGCTTTGGTGGAGACGAATTTGCCCTGCTGCTGCCGGGAGTTTCGGACACCCGGACCGCGGAACACTTTGCGTCGCTCGTGCTCAAGGGGTTCCAAAAACCGTTTCTGGTAGACGAACTGTCGCTCGACGTCGGCGCGAGCATTGGCATCGCTATGGCACCCGAGCACGGCGTAGATGCCGCCACGTTGCTCCAAAGAGCCGACGTAGCGATGTACAGGGCCAAGGGTTCGCGCAGCGGCTCGGCACTTTACTCCTCAGAACAGGACACCAACAGCCCCAGACGACTGGCGCTTTCCGGCGAGCTCAGGCACGCAATCGAAAGCGGCGACATAGTTGTCTATTTCCAACCTCAGGCGCGGGTGTCGGACGGGGAGATCGTCAGTGCCGAAGCCTTGGTCCGGTGGCGCCACCCCGAGCATGGGCTGCTCAGCCCGGACGAGTTCATCCCGGCAGCTGAGCAGACAGGGCTTATCGTCCCGCTCACCAACCATGTGCTGCGAGTCGCGCTGCGCCAGTGCGCCGAATGGAGGCGAGGCGGTTACAACCTCGGCGTGGCGGTCAACCTGGCGATCCGCAGCCTCTTGGACATCAATTTGCCGCACGAGGTCAACGAGCTGCTCAGGGAATGCGAAGTGCCCGCCGAAAGCCTTACCCTCGAGATCACGGAGTCGAGTGTCATGGCCGACCCCGGCAGGACGATAAATGTACTGGAACACCTTGCTTTTTGCGGGATCCGCCTGTCGGTCGACGACTTCGGTACGGGCTACTCCTCGCTCTCGTACCTGCAGCGTCTCCCTGTGCAAGAGGTAAAGGTCGACAAATCCTTCGTTTTCCGCATGTCTTCCGATTCGGGCGACGCCATTATCGTTCAATCGATAATCGAGCTCGGGCACAACCTGGGGCTGTCTGTCGTGGCTGAGGGCGTCGAGGACCAGATCAGCTGGGACAGGCTCCAGATGATGTCTTGTGACCTCGCGCAGGGGTACCACTTGAGCAAGCCTGTCCCGCCGGCGGTCGTTACTCGCTGGCTGGCCGAGAGGGAGCAGGGAGCCGGGGTATTCGTCGGCAGTGGCGTTGGCGTCGGCGTCGGCGTCGGCGTTGGCGTCGGGGCCGCAGTTGGGTTCGGGGCGGGCGCCGGCGCTGGTGCCGGTGCCGGCGCGAGTGCCTGGAACGACATCGGGGTCGGTGCTAGCAACCGCGCCGGCGACAACCTCGGGACTGGGCTCGGAGCCAGCGTGCCGGCATCCGGCGAGGGACCACTATCGCCTACGCGGCCGATCGCCCGCCTCTGAGCCTCCCCCGCCACTTCCCCCAGACCGTCCCCCCAGGCCGCCCCAGCAGATAACCCCGCAGTCCGCCCCGGGGCTACCCCCGGCCGGCCAACTCGAGGAGAGGCCCTGAGTGGAGAGGCCCCGAGTGGTCCTTCGGCCCCGGCAACCCCTGCAATGTGCAAGGGCCGTTTAGCCGAGGCAATAGCAGGCCTGCGGGTGTAGGTTCGGTTGGCGAGACGCTGGACAGGGGGTCGCCATGCCGGTGGAGGATCTGTTGCAGGACAAAGTCGCCCAAGAGCTCTTGGGCTCACGCGAGCTCGCGCGCCTTGCCTACGTCTGGAAGGACGGGACGCCGCGGGTGGTACCGATCTGGTTCCATTGGACCGGGTCCGAGATCGTGCTGGCATCGCCCGCAAAAGCACCCAAGGTCAAGGCCCTCGAGGCAAAGCCGGGTGTCGCCATCACGATCGACAGCAATACTTGGCCGGCGCGCGTCCTGCTCGTTCGCGGCACTGCCAAAGTGGAGCGCAGGGACGGGGTGGTGCCCGAGTACGCCGAAGCCGCAGAGCGCTATTTCGGCCCCCAACAGGGCAAGGCCTGGGTAGAGCAGGCGTCGGCGCTCAAGACGGGCTGGGCGCGCATAGCGGTTACGCCGACCGAAGTCAGGATCCTCGATTTCGAAGTGCGTTGGCCGAGCGCGATCGCTTCGGCCATGCCCGCTTAGCGGCGCCACCGTCGCAATAACCGACGACCAAGCGCAGTTAGCGGAGGAACAAAGCCGATGATCAGAAGCCTTGACGCGCGGAGCGGCAAATTGGTGGCCGAGGTGGCTCAAGAGACGACAGAGGCCGAGGTCGGCGCGATCTGTGAGCGGGCGGCCGCTACCGCCGGCGCTCTCGAGGACCTTGGCCGCAGCGGGCGGGCGCGCATGCTCGACGAGATGGCCGACGCCCTCGAACGGCGCCGCGCCGAGGTCGTCGCGCTCGCCGACCGGGAGAGCGCGCTTGGTGAGACGAGGCTCAACGGCGAACTCACCCGGACCTGCACACAGCTCCGCTTTTTCGGCGAGGTGGTCAACGACGGCGGCTACCTCGAGGCGATAATTGACCACGCCCGCACCACCCCTGCCGGTCCCCAACCCGACTTGCGGCGGATGCTGCGACCACTCGGCTTGACCGGAGTTTTCGGGGCGAGCAATTTCCCATTGGCTTTCTCGGTCCCCGGTGGGGATACAGCCTCGGCTCTTGCTGCGGGGTGCCCGGTAGTCGTCAAAGCCCATGACGCTCATCCGGCAACATCCCTCGCATGCGCCGAAGCCCTCGTAGAAGGTGCCGGTCGCGCCGGTGCTCCCGCTGGCGTTGTGTCCCTCGTTTTCGGTGAACCTGCCGGTGTGGCCCTCGTCAGGCACCCGGCGACCAAAGCGGTCGGGTTCACTGGCTCGTTGGCCGGTGGCCGCTACCTCTTCGACCTCGCCAACGGACGGCCGGACCCGATCCCTTTCTACGGCGAGCTCGGTGCCCTCAACAGCGTCGTCGTATCCCCGGGAGCCGCGGCGGGACGCTCGGGCGAGATCGCAGCCGGCCTGGCCGCGTCCTTTACCCTTGGCGTCGGCCAGTTTTGTACCAAGCCGGGCCTAGTTTTCTTGCCAAGGGGCGCTGCCGGTGACCAGCTGCTGGCGGCGCTGGCCGACGCCGTGCGCGCGCTTAGGCCGGGCCACATGCTCACGGAGCGGATCGCCGACGGGTTCGCCTCCGGGACCGCCGGGCTCCGGCGGCTCCCGGGCGTACGGGTAGTGGCCGAGACCGGGGGCGTACAGGTCGTGGCCGAGACCGGGGGCAGCGTGGACCGAGCGGGCGTGACCGGGCAGACCAACGGCGGCGAGCGTGCCGCTAACGGCGAGAGGGCAGGCTGGTTGGGTGCGCCGGTCCTCCTGGAGGCCGATTCCTCGGCGCTGACCACGCCAGGCTCGCCGCTCACCGACGAATGCTTTGGGCCCGTGACCGTTGTCACCCGCTACGGGGGTACCGAACAACTCCTGACCATGCTCGCCGATTTGCCCGGTGCGCTCACCGGGACCATTCATGCCGGGGAGGACGAAGAGGCATTTGCCCGCGCCGTCCTCGGCCAGTTCGCTGACAGGACGGGCCGGCTCGTCTGGGACGGGTACCCGACCGGTGTCGCCGTCACATGGGCAATGCACCATGGAGGGCCCTACCCGGCGACGACCGGCCCGTTGCACACATCGGTGGGGGCGACAGCCATACGGCGATGGCTGCGCCCGCTCACTTTCCAAAACGTCCCTCAGCAATTCCTCCCAGAGGAACTGAGAGACGAGCCTGCACCCGGGTACCTGGTGCCGCGCCGGGTCGATGGCCGGCTGGAGCTAACAGCCGGCTAACGAGCCGCGACCGCTATTTCGCGTCGTAAGCGGGTGTCGTGGCGCTCGAAAAATAGTTGGTGCTCAGGCCCGTTACGCTCACCGTCGACGGCGTCAACCAGATGCCATAGGTATCGCCAAGGATCCTGTTGTCCTTCACCGTGAAGTGGTAAACGGTCTTGTCCGACCAGATCAGGATCCCCGTGGTGTTGTGGTCTGTCGGCTTGGTGTCCGTGCCATCGGCTCGGTCGACATTGTTGACGCCGATGGTGTTTGCGACAAATGCGTTCCCGTTGACGTCGGCGAAGGCCTGGTGGCTGTGCACCGAGATACCGGCAAGGCCGTTGCCTTCGATCAGGTTGCCCTCGATCAGGTTGTTATATGCGCCTGTGCCCGTCTCGGGTGCAAAAACGCCGATCCCGGCGCCGTAGCCCTTGACACCGTTGCCGATCACTTCATTGTCTATGACGCGGTTGGAATATACGCCGCCGAAAGAAGGCTCAAGCTGTCCGGTCTCGGGGTTGAGCGCCAGATTGTGGCCCGGGAGCGTTATCCCGCAGTCCTTGGTGTTGCCTTCTACGTAGTTGCCCTCGATCAGGTTGTTGTGGCTCGGGCCGAACTCGTCGGTGACGAGGATCCCGCCGGCGTTCGTGACGGATTGGTTGTCGACGACCTGGGAATCGGACACGCTCATGAGGTGGATGCCTTCCCCGCAGTCGCTCCCGCCCTTGGGCGTGCAGAAGCGGTAGGGCGACTTCGCGTCGTTGAAGCCGACGTCGTTACCAGTCACGATGTTGTCCTGGATGGTCACGTGGGTGAGCGGCTGGCCCGTGTAGAGCTGCATCTTTTCGATCACCGGCCCTTTTACGGGGTTCGGGTTGACCGCGAGGATCCCTTCACCCTCGGCGCCTGTCACTGTGAAGCCTTCGACAGTCACCCGTGACGCCTCGATGGTGATCCCGTTGTAGAGGTCCTGGCCAAGGATGGCACCTTCAGCGCTGCCCGCAAGGCCTGCCGCGTTAATGGTGGCCGACTGGCCAACGAGGGTCACGAACGGTGTGCGGACCAAGACGTCTTCCCGATAAGTGCCCGCACAAGCCACGACGGTGTCGCCCGGTAGGGCTTTCGCCAGGGCGGCGTTGATACTGGAGTAGGTCGCGCTGGAACACGAAGTCCCTGCTGCGGTTGCCGCACCGGTTGGAGAGACATAAATGATGGCTGTTGCGGCAGACGCTGTCATTGTTGGTGCACAGGCCAAGGCAACGCCAGTTATTGCCGCCAAGGATCCTGCGACGGCTCGGCGCTTTACCACTTTGCGCGAATTGGACATTTTTTACCTCGCATTTCGGTCCCAGTAACCCGGAGGTCATTTACCCCGGAAGTCATCTACCCCGGCATTCGGCACGTCCGGTCGCCCCTACGTTAGGAGAACCGGCGTCGGCGCGCCAAGGGTGCTAGCACCCCCCAGCCCGTTAGGCCCTCAGGCCCTCGAGCCCCCAGGCTCACAGCCCCAGGCCGCTCGTAACCGTAGCACTTGGTCACCAGGTGCCGCACAGGCCGTCCCGATAGAGCCCTCGTGCAGTCCCGGCCGCTCCGGTACGAGATCGAGGCGTTAGTGCGAGTCGCGGGGCACTTCGGAGCCACGCGCTCCCTGCAAGAAGTCAAAATCGGCGCCCTCTTCAGCTTGGAGGACGTGGGCGACGTACAGCCACGAATAGCCTGAGGAGGCTTTGGGGGCAGGGGGTGACCACTTTGCCTTGCGGCGAGCCAGTTCTTCGTCGCTTACCTCGAGGTGGAGCGAACGCGCCGCCACATCGAGCTCGATGAAATCCCCAGTCTTCACAAGTGCAAGTGGCCCGCCCAATGCGGCCTCGGGCGAGACATGCAACACGACGGTGCCGAACCCGGTCCCGCTCATCCTGCCGTCGCAGATGCGGACCATGTCAGTGACGCCATTTTTGAGCAGCTTCGCCGGCAACACCACATTAGAGACCTCGGGCATCCCCGGGTAACCTTTCGGGCCGGCGTAACGGACGACTATCACATCGCTCGCCTCTATGTCGACGTCGTCGTCGTCGCTAACGGCGTGGTACTCCTCGGGGGAGTCGAAAACAACGGCTCGGCCCCGGTGCTTGAGAAGCTCCGGGGAAGCGGCCGACTGCTTGATCACGGCACCATTGGGACAGAGGTTTCCCCAAAGGACTGCTGTCCCGGTCCCCGGCGGCTGGAAGGGCTCGTCCACGCTCCTGATCACATCGCGGTCCCAACAACGGGCATCCTTCACGTTTTCACGGACGCTCTTGCCAGTTACCGTGACCTGGTCCCCGTTGAGCAGTCCCGCTTCGTCGAGCTCGCGCAGCACGGCGGGAAGGCCACCTGCGTAGCAGAAATCTTCCATCAAATGAGTACCCGAGGGCATCAAGTCGACGAGGGTCGGCACGACCCTGGCCAGGTTGTCGAAGTCGTCGAGACTGATCTGGACACCCAGCCTGCCGGCGATCGCCTTCAGGTGGATGATCGCGTTTGTCGAGCCCCCGATGGCGGCATTGGCCCGGATGGCATTTTCGAACGCAGCGCGCTGCATTACCTGCCCGGGACGGAGGTCCTCTTCCACCATGGCGACGACCCGTACCCCGGCGTCCTGGGCGACCTCGTAGCGGCGAGCATCGGCGGCGGGCCAAGTGGCAGACCCCGGCAACTGCATGCCGAGAGCTTCGGCCATGCACGCCATCGTCGACGCGGTGCCCATGGTCATGCAGTGGCCGTCCGACCGGGCCATGCACCCTTCGGCCACGTAAAGCTGTTCTTGCGTCATGCGGCCGGCCTTGAGCTCAGCCTCGAACTTCCAGACGTGCGTGCCCGACCCCACGTCGCGGCCTTCGTACTTCCCGTTGAGCATCGGGCCGCCGGTCACCATGATCGCCGGGAGGCCCACGCTTGCCGCCGCCATTAGCAGGCCTGGCGTCGTTTTGTCGCACCCCGACAGGAGCACCACGCCGTCGAGGGGGTTGGCTCGGATGAGCTCCTCTGCCTCCATGGCCAGCAAGTTGCGGTAAAGCATCGCCGTCGGGCGCATCAACGTCTCGCCGGTCGCAAGCACCGGGAACTCGAGAGGGAAGCCACCCGCTTGCCATACCCCGCGCTTTACCGCCTCGGCAACGCGGTGCAAGTGGGCATTGCAGGGGGCAAGCTCCGACCAGGTCGTCGCGATGCCTATCACGGGCCGCCCATCGAAAACCCTTGGCCCATAACCCTGGTTGCGGACCCAGGACCGGTAGACCATGCCTGAGCGGCCTGTAGCCCCGAACCACGCTTGGCTCCGCCGAGGAGGCTTCGCTTGAGCGGCGCCCGGAGCCGTACCCGGGCCCGAAGCGGGGGCTGTGTTTTGCGCCGGGGCTGTCATCTGTGCGGGGGCCGGGGCTGCGGTCTCGACGGGGGCCGGGGCTGCGGTCTCGGCGGGGGCCGGGGCCGCGCTCAAGCCGCCTCCGCCTGCAACTTGAACCTGTTGGCGGGGAGCCCCTTCACACCTGGCCGGACCACGAACAGGTTCCCGGCATCGGGCTCTGCCGCCAGTTCTTCGTCGGTGAGGTCCTCCCGGGCAGTCGTGATGAACAGGTCGTCCAGGTTGGCGCCCCCGAACGCAACGCTTGAAACATGCGATGTCGAGACGTGCACCACCTCCTGGAGGCGGCCAGTTGCGGGGTCGAAACGCTCGACGCGCGAACCGCCCCAAACGGCAACCCAGAGAAATCCTTCGGAATCTATCGTCATACCGTCGGGGGAGGCGTCCGGGACCTCGTAGACCACCCGGCGGTTGGAAATCAACCCCGTCTCCAGGTCGTAATCGAACGCATCCACGCTGTGGCGCGGCGTGTCGATGTAGTACACAGTCCTGCCGTCATGGCTCCAGGCAAGACCGTTGGAAATCGTGACCTCTTCGAGCAGCACGGTCACCAACCCATCGCCGTCCAGAAGGTAAAGGGAACCAACCGAGCTTCGTTTCGTCCATGCCATCGTCCCGGCGAGGAAGCGCCCGCGCGGGCAGACTTTCCCGTCGTTGAAACGCACCGCTGTCCCGTCGACGTCCGCATTGCCGAAGGGCCGAGTACCGCTCCCGTCCGCCTCAGCCAGGAAGAACGCATCGTGCGCTGCCAGTACAAGGCCGCCGTCCTCCCGGAGCACGACGGCCCCGACAGGCCGCCCGACATCAAAACTGACGTCGGCCTTGGTAACTGGGTCGAACGCGTGGACCCGGTGGCCCATTATGTCGACGAAATAGAGCCGCTGCTTGCGCTCGTCCCAGACAGGCCCTTCGCCTAGCTGGGCGTGCACGTCGAGCGCGACCTCGGCCGTGTGCTCCTTGATGGGCGCCATGGCGGTGATCATAGCTGGGCTGCTTGGGCCGCCTCCCCGGCCACGCTGGCGCTGCGTCGCTTAGGGCGCGGCCCGGCGCCGGCGCTAATTCGATGTGCCGGGTTGGCTAGGTCGGGCAGGGCGACCGGCCAGCGCGGGGTGGGTGCCTAGGCCCGGGCTAGAGCGGCCCGGGCCGCGTGCTTAGACGGGGCGGTGCCGGGCCTGGCAGAAAAAGCTGACCACGAATAGTCTGGCACCATCCAGGAGCACTAAGGAGGTGGGGAAATGCCGTCAGGCCAACCGTTCCCCGAGGTACCCACAGGCGCAGATGTCATCCGCAGGCTGGGCATCCAACCGGAGGCATCCCCGGCCCAGAGCCCTCACCGTTTTCCCGACGGGGCCCACTTCAGGGTCGAGATCCCGAGCGTCGAGGGGCCCGAGGCGTTGGCAGCCGTCGTGGAAGAGGCCGAACGGTTGGGGACGACGGTAAACCGCGTCTCACAGGGCAGTGGCATGATGCTCCTCACGGAGCGTGAGCTTCACGAGATGGCGAGGATCGGTGCCGATCAGGGGATCGAAGTCTCGCTCTTCATCGGGCCAAGAGAAGAGTGGGACGTGGGTGCTTCGTCCCGCGCCCCCGACGGTGCGGCCCTGTCGGGCATCGTCCGCGGTGCGCGCCAACTCCGCTACGCCTTCGAGGACGTAGCGCGGGGTGCCGAGCAGGGTATTAGGAGCTTCCTCGTCGCCGACCCGGGGCTCCTCGAGACCCTCGTCGACTCCCAACGCCGGGGCGAATTGCCGGCGGAAATCGTCTGGAAGGTGTCCGTGTACCTGGCTCCTGGCAACCCCGCATCGTTCGCACAACTCGAACGCCTTGGGGCCTCGACGGTCAATGTCCCCTCAGACATGACGATCGGCCAACTAGGAGAGCTGAGGTCCGTCTCGGAGCTCCCGATCGACCTCTACGTAGAGTCGCCCGACAGCCTCGGGGGCGTTGTCCGTGGCCACGAGCTCGGGGAGCTTGTCAAGGTCGCCGCTCCGATGTACGCCAAGTTCGGCCTCCGCAACTCGAGAGGCCTGTACCCGAGCGGAGGCCACCTGCGCAACGACGTCCTATCGATGGTCCGCGAGCGGGTCCGCCGGGCGACTATTGCCCTTGAATGGGTCAGGCGCCTCGACTCAGAGCTGGTCCAGTCAGCCAGAGGTGCCAAGGGGCTCGGTATCCCCGTCGTCTAAGACGTCGCGGTGAGCCCTGCAAGCCTCAGATTGGCCGGTGCAACCACGCTTTGTGGGCGCCGCTGGCTGCGATCGCTGCCCAGGCGACGGACGCCGGCCACACAAAGATAAGGACAAACCCGAAGGTGGGCACCACACCTATCGCGGCGACCGCGATCAAGGCGACTGCGCCCCAAACACTCACGTAGAACAGCCCCAGTGGGCCGAAGAGGACCGTCAACAAAACCGCCAACCCAACCGACTTGTCTCGCATGGCTCCTCCCTGTGCTCCGAGGGAGAGCGGGTCGAGGAGACAGCGCAACCTCTGGAGCCCTATAGCAACATCAAAACTCGCCCGAGGTGGCGCCAACTAGGGCCGAAGGGCTCTTCTGAGTGGCGCCTCGTCCCGCGGCGGGAGCGCAGCTCCTTCGCGCCGCAACACCCGGCGCTCAGTCCTGAGGGGCAGGGGCGCGGAGCACTCCCTTTAGGTGCTCGCGAGAGCCGCCCGGTAAAGCGAGGTCGCACCCGAGCCGCCGGCGTACAGGACAAAAAGGGCACTGCCCGCCGTCGCCACCTCCCTCGGGCCCGCTTCGTTCAGGCACGAGTCGCCGGGAACACCCAACGTCGTGAACACCGTCGTCGCCAGAGTCTTGGCGTTGATACGCCACACCATCTCAGGCCCGGTACAAGCGCTGCCGGGACCGGCGGAAACCAATTGCCCGCGGACATCGGCGAGCATCCCACCTACCTCTTCTTCCCGGGAAGCCTTGACCAGCCTGCCCTGGGACGACAGCTCCCCTACGAAGCTTCCGAGCTGGACAGGTTGAGCCGTCGTTTGGCGCTCTTTTGAGCCCTCGGCTCTCGTCACCGGTGCCAGGTAAAGGAAATAGACCCGCCCGCCCACTGCGAAGATGTCGTAAACGGAGGAGTACCCGCCCCCAAGGTCATAGGTCTGCGAAGTTCCGTCAGCGGCGTCTATGCGTTCGAAATCGGCGCCGCTGCCAGCTCCGCCCGCCAACCAAACGTAACCATGCGACGCCGTTATGAGCGGCTCGGCCCCCCCGACCGGGGAGACTGGCCGGAAAACCCGCACTACGCCACCGGTCGACGGGGAAAGTTCGAGCACCCGGGCCGGCTGGCCCTCGAGGTAGAGCCAAAGGGCGCCGTCGGCAAAGGCCAACTGGGTGTGCGCGATGTCGCTCCCGAGGAACAAACGCGCCGAAACCGCAGGCAACATCTGCGATTCGCCGCTCGTCATCGAAAACTCTTCAATGCGCACAATATAAAGATCGGCTTTGATGTCGGGGGTGGCTACCTCGAGGAAAAGAGATGACCCGTTCGCGGCAACATTGAACCCGCACGAGCTCAGGGGGAAAGTGGCAACTTCGAGCTCCTCCGGGCTGACTTTTCCGACCCTGCAGCCCTTGCCACTAACCGAGCCCTGAGGGCCTTCGCTCACCAGCCAAACCGACCCGCCGCCGGCCGTGACCTCGTCAGGCTGGAACGAACCCGAGAATGTGACGACCTCGACCCTCCCTGGCGACCGAACAGGTGCTCCTGAGGCACCCGCGTGCGATGCACCGGCCTCCCCTTGGAAAGTGTGCGCCCGCGTCGCAATCGACCCTTCACTCAGTGCGGACGGTGCCGACGGTGCCGACGGTGCGGACCATGCTGGCGGACCTGTCCACAATGCCCCGGTGGCGACGGTGGCGACGGTGGCTGA
>DATJMJ010000018.1:0-4802 GCA_035508795.1 Acidimicrobiales bacterium | reverse complement strand
TTCGACCCAGGTGCTCAACTACCAGATCTACGAGCTCGGCTTCGTCGACTTCAGGTTGGGGGAGGCGGCAGCCATGTCTGTGCTGCTGTTCGCCGTGATCCTTGTCTTCAGCATCGGCCAGTTCTGGTTTTTCAGGCACCGCACGACTTACGAGTACCAGATATGACGGCGCCCGCCTTCGACGTGAGTGGGGCCCATGGCGGTCGTGATGGTGGTGGGCGGGGGGGGCCGGAGGCACCGGCACCGGCGCTGAAGGCCGGGAGGCGCAGGTTGCTCCAGAGCTTTCCCGCTCGAACGGTAAAACTGACGGCCTTTTACGCCACCCTTACGGCGATGGGGTGCGTGTTCCTGGTGCCGTACGCCCTTACCCTGTTCGCGGCCTTCAAGCCCGTCCAGCAGATCTTCAGCCAGCCGCCGTGGGACCCGCCGACGTCGCTCGACTTCCACAACATTTCCTACGACTTCTCAAACGAAATGTTCGGGCGTTACCTCCTCAACACCTTCGGGGTCACTGCCGTGCTGACAGCAGGCCAGGTGTGTTTTGGTGTCCTGGCGGCGTACGCGTTTGCCCGGCTCAGTTTTCCCGGTCGGGACAAGATATTTTGGATGTTCCTCGTGACGCTCATGGTCCCGAACGCGGTAACAGTGGTCCCGCTCTACAGCATCATGAACGAGGCGCACCTGCTCAACACGTACTGGGCTATTTTTCTCCCTTACGTGCTCGGGTCGCCTTACACGATCTTCCTCATGAGGCAGTTTTTCCGCAACATCCCCCAGTCGCTGATCGACGCCGCACGCGTGGACGGGGCCTCCGAGGTGCGCGTGCTCTTCCGCATCATTGTCCCGCTCTCGAAGCCGGTGATAATCACGGCGACATTGATCGCGATCGTCTTCAGCTGGAACAATTTCCTCTGGCCGCTGATCGTCGCGAACACCCAAAACCACTACGTCCTGACCATCGGGCTCGCCTTGTTCCAAACGACGATGAGCGCCCAGTGGAACTACCTGCTGGCCGGTTCGGTGATAACGCTCGCGCCCCTGGCCGTGCTTTTTATGGTCTTCCAACGACACCTCATCCGGTCAGTGACGCTCACACGGCCGCGCTGACCCTGCCCCGGCACCGGCGATCGCTTTCCCCCAAGAAAGGCCCGGCCCGCTTACTCTCCGAGCGGGGCCGGGCCTTCCCCTCCGTCAACCTCTCGCCAACCTCTCGCCAAAGTGAACGGCAAACTTGGCACGCTTATTGCGGGGATGCTCTCGCCGGAGGCGGTCCGCCGATCGGGTTAGCCGGAGGCGGCGCCAACCTCTGTGCGCCACGTGTACTGCGGGTCGTAACCGAGCAGGCGGCGGGCTTTGCCAATCGAGAACATCGTCTCGTGCGGCCCTACCTCCGCTCGCCACGGTACATCGGGGTAGTACTTTGCCATGAGCTCGGTGATGGGTGTCGTCATAACGGTGTCGGGGCTGGCGATGATGAAGACCTCCGCCCCTTTGAGCGGCGCTTCGACAGACTTGCGGACGGCTTGAGCGGCATCTCGCGCATCGATGTACGACCACAGGTTCCACTTACGGCGCGCCGGGTCTTCCTCGAAGGACGGGAACACCTCGTAATCCTTGACGTTCATAACGTTGGAAAACCGGAGGCTGATTATCTTCATTTCGGGCTCCCAACGGCAAAAATGCCGCGCCATCTCCTCGCCCACCGTCTTGGAGAGCGCGTAAGAGGTCTGAGGGCGGGGCGGGTACTCCTCGTCCACGGGGGCGTACGGAGGCGGCACATTGAACGGGAGCCCGAGGACGGTCTCGCTCGACGCAGACACAATGTTGCGGATGCCGAGGTGGCGGGCCGCGGCAAACACGTTGTAGGTGCTAACCGTGTTGTTGCGGAACAGCTCGGCGCCCGGGGCCCATCCGGGAGCAGGCACGGCGGCGAGGTGCACGACGGCGTCGACGCCGCGATGGCGGTCGTCCACCTGGTGTAGCACCTCCATCGTCTGGCCCATGTCCGTGAGGTCCGCCCGGGCGAACGGGCACGGGTCGTCCTGGGGGCGGACCAGGTCCACGTTGGTAACGGCATAGCCGTGCTCCAGCAACTCCGAAAGGCAAGCTCGGCCAAGCTTCCCGGTACCTCCGGTCAGGACCACCTGTGTCATGACGGCTCCTTTGGACCTCTCGACCTCTTTGAAAGGGCTCTCGCGGTGTGACGAACAGCTAGGGGAGGATACTACTATGCGGCGCGCCCGTGAGGAGCAGGGGATTACCGGGTTCTGCCCATGTTTGCTAGCCTTTTTGTAGCAAGTTCATTGTGCGACGAGGTTTAGCGGAGGTACCCATTGGTTGCGACGACCGTAGCGGGTTGGGCCCTGCAAGCCCTCGGCGACGGCGGTGCGCGAAGGGTTTTCGGGCTCCCCGGCGTCCACAACATGGCTTTTTGGCGGGCCGAGGCACCGTCGGCGCGGGTGGTAAACGTGCGGCACGAGCAGACGGCCGTTTACGCGGCGGACGGCTGGGCTCGCGCATCTGGGCAGCTCGGGGCAGCCGTCGTCACGACCGGCCCTGGTGCCGCCAACACAGTTGCCGCCTTCGGCGAGGCGGCGATGAGCGGCTCACCGGTTGTCCTCGTCGCAAGCGAGGTGCCGCTCGCGCTGGTCGAGGCCGGGCTGCAGAAGACCTTGCACCAATCTCGTGACCAAGCTGCCATTTTCGCCCCGCTCGCCAAGGCCACCTTCACGCCCCGTTCGCCAAGTGAGGTGGTAAGCCAGGTGCGCGCAGCGGTCGCCACGGCGTTGGCGTTCCCGCGAGGGCCCGTTTACCTGGACATCCCTGCCGACGTGCTCCGCGCCCCCTTGGGCCAAGTTTCGTCACCGGCAACGCTGCCAGGCCTCGGAGGCGCTGATGGGGCGGCTGGCGGCGAGGGCGCTGTCGTCGGGCCCGCTGGCGCGTACGGGCCAGGGGCGGGCGGGTCGCTCGACGATGTGGCGCGCGCCATTGCATCCGCTGCCTCTGTTGTCATCTGGGCCGGCGGCGGCGTCGTGGCTTCGGGTGCGGACGCCGAACTTGCCGAGCTCGCTTGCGTCTTGAGGGCTCCCGTCGTTACATCGTTCAGCGCCCGAGGCATCCTCGGCCCGGACCACGAGTGCGACATGGTGCTCCCGCCGCACGAGCCGGAGGTAGAGGAGATGTTGGCCGGCGCCGGCCTGCTATTGGCGATCGGGACCGACCTCGACGGCATGATGACCAAAAATGCCACCCTGAGGCTGCCGCCGAAGATCTTCGATATCAATGTCGATCGCGAGCGCACCGAGGCCGGTTACCAAGGCGTGGTCCCCGTGATAGCGGACGCCAAGGTCGCATTGCGGTACCTCCTCGAGACAGCAAAGCCGCGCAGCGTGGGGCCGGCTGACCAGCTCGCCGAATTGCAGAGCCGCGTTTGGGCGAGGCTTGCCGCCGACCCCCGGACGAGCCAAGCCGTGGCGTTCCTAAGGTGCTCGGCCGCGGCGGCTGGAGGGAAGGCTGTCATAGTCAACGACATGACGATCCCCGGCTATTGGCTCGGCAACTATTACAGGGCGCCCGGGCCGCGCACGGTCCAGTACCCGGTGGGCTGGGGCACTCTCGGCTACGCCTTGCCCGCATCGATCGGTGCCGCTTTCGGGAGCGACAAGCCCGTACTGACCGTTTGCGGTGACGGTGGTTTTATGTTCGCCGTGGGCGAGCTCGCCACGATAGTTCAGGAAGACCTTCCGATCACGATCTTGCTCGTGGACGACGGGGGTTACGGGATGCTCCGTTACGGGAATGCCCCGGCGGCGGGCCCTGTGCCGGGCGCAGACCTGGTGAGGCCCGATTTCCTCAAGTTGGCCGAGGCATTTGGCATCCGGGCGTCTAAGGTCACGTCGGTCGGACCGGAGCTGGAGAGGGCGATCCGCCAAGGGCTCGAGTCCGGTCAGCCTCGGATGGTCCTGTGCGAGGTGTCCTTGTTCCCGCCCAAAACGACGTCGCCACGATGGCGGGAACCGTGAGTTTTGGCCATGCGGCTGCCGGGCGGGACCTAGGTCTCCATGAAGTTGGTGTCTGCGAGGGCAGGATCGGGGTTGGGGTAGAAATTTCGCTCCCAGGCATGTGCCTCGAGGTGGGCCATCAACTCTTGGCTCAGCGCCCGGCCGTCCGAAACGGCGACGTTGGACACGACGTGGCGCACCTTCCTCATCCCCGGTATTGCGGTTGAGACCTCGTCGAAACTGAGCGGGAAACGCAAGGCAAGCTCGGGGAGCGACCTGGCTTCTTCTCCCAGCAGGGACGTTAGGCCCCGGACGTGCTCGTCCAACTGGGCCAAACGGTCGCCGCTGAAGTACATCGGCCTGAAATCACCGTCTGCCGACACGGTTTGGGCGGTGACGTTGCCGGTCAGGCCTCCTTCGTCGAACACGACACGGGCAATTAGGCCGATGTCATGTTGAGCGGCGAAGGGGAGGAGCTTCTCGGTGGGCCGCTGATGGAAAATGTTGAATATGAACTGGACTGTGGATATGAGGCCGGTTGCCAGCGCCTGCACGCAGTTTGTGGGCTGGTAGTCGTTGGCGGAGATGCCCCAGTACTTGACCTTGCCCTCTTCGGTGAGCTTCGTGATCGTCTGTTTCCAACCGTCCTGCAAGGTGAACTCGTCCTGCCAGACATGGAACTGCACAAGGTCGATAACATCGACCCCGAGGCTGCGGAGCGAGTCCTCCACGCACCCGGTGATGTGGTCGTCGGGGAATACGTCCTCGATGGGCGTGCCGCGGCGCGCCGGCATAACTCGG
>DATJMJ010000017.1:0-2517 GCA_035508795.1 Acidimicrobiales bacterium | reverse complement strand
CGAAGGTCGGGTAGAGGTGGCCGTGGCCGGGGGCGAGCACGAAGACCACCTGCACCGGGCGACACTACCCGGGCAGGCTGTACGCCCGTACCCTCACGACCTCGTGACGAGGCGCTCGCGGTCGAACATGGCCGAAACTGCCCGCCAACCCCGGGTGTCGGCGACAAAGAGGACGGCGGCGACCCCAAGGGCAACGAACAGGTCCTGGGGCAGCACGCCAAAAGCCATGAGCGCTGCCACAGCCACGGGCGGGAGGCTGGCAAAGGTCGCGAGTTGCTGGGCCACTCGTACGTCCCGCGAGCGGGCAGATACTGCTATGCCAACCCAGACGGACCAGCCTGCTATCAGCGGCGTGAAGAACGCCAGGGCGAACATCAAGGGCGCCCTGAAGACGGCCGAGGGCACCCCCGGGTGGGCAAAGAGCGCCACGCAGCCAAGCACGACCCCGAAAATGGCGTACGAGATCGCAAGTGTCGGGACGAGGGTGGCGAGCGCCTTGCCGAGGAGGAGCTCTTCGTTGCTGACCGGGGTGGTCAGGATGGGCTCGAGCGTCCCCTGTTCACGCTCCCCGACCACCGAGTAGGCGGAGACCACCGCGGGCACTACGGCCGGGACGAGCAGCATGAAGAGCACCGACATCCCCACCTGGCGGTTGAGGGCGGCGCTCGGTTGGTCTGTACCGGGCATCAGGAGGATGCTGATGAGCGCCCAGGAGACGAACACAAGTGGCGACAGCGCCATGGTTACGACGACGAAACGGTTGCGCCGGAAGTCCCTCGACTCCTTGCGGGCGACCGCCCGCACGCGCGCAATGTCGATCTTTTTCATTTGTGCAGTACCTCCACGTCTTGGTCGACGAATTGCATGTAGACGTCCTCGAGAGAACGGTGGGGCTCGGAGATGGACACGATGTCGGCCCCGGTGTGCACGAGTGCCCGGGCGACCTCGGGAGCGGCCGCCTTGGTCCCGGCCACCGACAGGAGGTAGCTGGACGGGCCTGCGGCCTCCCAGCCCTCCACGGCGGCAACCGTGCCAAAAACGGCGGCGGGTGAAGGCAGCGGGGCCAACGTTTCTACCAAGAGCTCCTTTCTGAACAGGCGGTCCCTGAGCTCGTCGGGCCGCCCGACAGTGCGCAACGTGGTGGCGAAGATGGCCACGCGGTCGCAGAGGCGCTCGGCCTCTTCCAGGCGGTGGGTGGTGAGGAAGACCGTGACGCCGCGCTTGCGGAGCCCGTCGATGAGCTCGTGCACCTCGTGGGCGGCCACGGGGTCGAGGCCAGACGTCGGCTCGTCCAAGAAGACCACCTCGGGGTCGTTGAGCAGTGCCCGGGCCAGGGAAACCCGCTGGCGCAGCCCCTTGGAGAGCGTGCCGCAGGCCTCGTTGGCACGGCCGGCCATGTTGACCGCTTCGAGGGCCTTCTTTATGCGCGACGAGGGGTCGGCAACTCCATAGAGGCCGGCGAAGCACTCGAGGTTTTCGGTGACGGAGAGCCGGAGGTAGAGCCCGGGCGAATCGGGCATCACCGAGATGCGCTGCCTGATCTCGGTCCCGTTTGCCGGGACGAGGTCCAACCCGGCCACCTTCGCCGAGCCCGAGGTCGGGGCAATGAGCGTCCCGAACATGCGCACGGTGGTCGTCTTGCCCGCCCCGTTGGACCCGAGGAAACCGAAGACCTCCCCTTTGGCCACCGAAAGAGACAGCCCGTCGACTGCGGTGCGCTCGCCGAAGCTCTTCGTCAGGCCCCGGGCCACGAGGGCGGGCTCGGAGGGGGCACCGCTAACGTACGGCTCCGTTTGCCGGGGAAGGCTCACCGCAAGTGTGCTGGTCATTGCTTTCGCTCCGTTCTGCCCGGCTAGCTGGGCTGTATCCTTGTCAAAGCAAAATGATATCACTAGGATCGCGTGAACGCAAGCGGGAGCCCAAACCGGCGGAGGCGCAATACCGCCGCCCCTCGAATGCACCCTCAACTGTCGTTGCTAGCATTATGCTACTGTAGAGATACCTAGCCGGCTCGAGGCCGGTGTGACCATGGAGGCTCAGTGAGCAAGGAACGCGAGGCGAGCGCCTGGCCGGGCTGGCCTGTACTCGCCTTGACTGTCGCGCTATATGCCTTCGCCGCGGGGGTACTGGTCCATGGTGGGGTGTGGGAGGTCTGGGCCGGCGTCGGCGCGATCGCGCTGGCGGCAGCAACTTCAATGGGCTTTTTCACCTTGCAGCCCAACGAAGCACGGGCGCTCATCCTGTTCGGCCGGTATACGGGGACGACTCGCCAGGTCGGGTTCTTGTGGGCCAACCCGTTCTTCAGCAACAGAGGCTCGGTTCTCGGCAGGCTCTCTTCCGCCCGTCGTGGCAGCGGCCCGGAGCAGTTTGGACGGCGCTTGCCGCGCTACAAGATCTCGCTGCGCGCACGCACCCTCAACGGGGAGCGCTTGAAGGTGAACGACCGGGCGGGCAACCCGATCGACATTGCTGCGGTCGTCGTCTGGCATGTGGACGACACCGCCCAGGCGTTGTTCG
>DATJMJ010000016.1:0-32353 GCA_035508795.1 Acidimicrobiales bacterium | reverse complement strand
CGCCCGGACGACCTGGCGGCACTTGTCGTGCGCGAGGCGCTCGAGCGCTCGGGCGCCCCCCCGGGGGAGGTGGAAGATGTCTATTTCGGCGCGGCCAACCAGGCAGGCGAGGACAACCGCAACGTAGCGCGGATGGCTGCGCTTCTCGCCGGGCTCCCACAAACCGTCCCGGGGGTGACGCTCAACCGGCTTTGCGCGTCAGGCCTTTCGGCGATCGTGGCGGCATGCCACGCCGTCGTTGCGGGCGAGGGCGACCTGTTCGTCGCCGGCGGGGCCGAGTCGATGTCGCGCGCCCCGCTGGTGACCGACAAGGCCGCAAAGCCCTTTCAGCGCGGGGACCGCACGCTTTACGACACGACGCTCGGCTGGCGTTTCCCGAACCCGCGGATGGCCGAGCTTTTCCCGTTGGAAACCATGGGCGAAACCGGCGAAAATGTTGCGGAACAGTACGGGGTGACGCGCGAGGACCAGGACCGCTTCTCCCTCGAGTCGCACCGTCGCTGGGCACGGGCCGCCGAGGCCGGGCGGTTCGACGACGAGCTCGTACCTGTGGGGGAACTGACCCGGGACGAACACCCACGGCCCGGCACGACCCTCGAAAAGCTCGCCTCGCTGCCTGCGGTCTTCCGCGCCGGCGGTTCGGTAACCGCTGGCAATAGCTCGGGCATAAACGACGGCGCAGCGGCCGTCGTCATCGCCTCGGAGGACCGGGCACGCGAGATCGGGCGCCAGCCGCTGGCGGCTTTCATCGGCTCGGCGGTGGCGGGCGTCGACCCGCGCATCATGGGGACCGGGCCCGTGCCGGCGGTCCGCAAGCTCCTGGCGCGCACCGGCCTGAGCGTCGGCGACATAGACATCGTCGAGCTCAACGAGGCTTTCGCGTCCCAAAGCATCGTCGTGATGCGCGAGCTCGGGCTCCGCCACGAGGTCGTCAACGTCAACGGTGGCGCAATCGCCCTCGGCCACCCCCTCGGGATGAGCGGGGCGCGCCTTGTCGTTTCGCTCGTGCACGAGCTGGCGCGCCGCAAGGCTCGCTACGGGTTGGCGACCCTTTGCGTCGGCGTGGGGCAGGGCCAGGCTGCGCTGTTCGAGCGGTACGGCAAGTGGCCCGGCTGAGGACGCAGGTCGCCATTATCGGGGCCGGCCCTGCCGGGCTCACGCTGGCACGGTTGCTCGAGCGTCAAGGGGTCGACTCGGTCGTCCTCGAAGACCGCAGCCGCGAGTACGTCGAGCAGCGCATAAGGGCCGGCGTGCTCGAACAGGGCAGCGTCGAGCTCCTGGCCGAGGCCGGGGTCGCCGCCCGCCTCCGGCGCGAAGGCCTCGTCCATTCGGGCATCGAGCTGCAGTTCGACAACCACAGGTTCCGCGTCGCGCTCAGCGACCTGACCGGGGGCCGCAGCATCGTCATCTACGGCCAGACCGAGATCGTAAAGGACCTCATCGCTGCGCGGGTCGCCTCGGGGGCACCGATCTTGTTCGAAGTCGAAGACGTCGTCTTGAAGGACATCGGGCCCGGCCCCCCGTCTGTGTCGTTCCGCCACGCGGGCGAGGAGCACGAGCTGCGCTGCGAGATCGTGGCCGGGTGCGACGGTTCGCACGGGCCGTGCCGGGCTTCGGTGCCGGCCTCGACACTGCGCAGCTACAGCAGGGAGTACCCGTACGCGTGGCTCGGGATCCTGGCCGCCGTGGCACCTTCCAACGAAGAGCTCATTTACTCCCACCACCGCTCGGGGTTCGCTCTTGCGAGCATGCGCTCACCTGCGTTGAGCCGGCTCTACTTGCAGTGCCGGCCGGAGGAGGACATCGCGAACTGGCCCGACAGCCGCATCTGGGAGCACCTCCAGCTGCGCCTCGGCCTACCCGGCTGGCAATTGAAAGAGGGGCCGGTGCTCGAAAAAGGCATAACGCCGATGCGGAGCCTGGTTTACGAGCCGATGCAGTACGGGCACCTCTACCTGGCCGGCGACGCCTGCCACATCGTCCCCCCGACGGGCGCCAAGGGCCTCAACCTGGCGCTCCACGATGTCAGGCTGCTGGCCGAGGCTCTCACCGAGTTTTTCGCCAACGGTGCAACAAGCCTCCTCGAGGACTACTCGGAGCGGTGCCTGCGACGTGTCTGGCGTGCCGAGCACTTTTCGTGGTGGATGACGTCGATGCTCCACAGGCCCGACGACGGGAACGAGTTCGAGGTGAAGCTCCAGTTGGCACAGTTGCGGTACATTTCCACATCTCGAGCTGCTGCGACGACCTTGGCTGAAAACTACGTCGGGCTTGCAAAAGTCTGATCCCCGCGCTCTCCCCCGCCTCTGCCTCCTGTGGCTCATGGGGGCCGACCTCCGGATGGCGGTCCTGGCGCTCCCGCCTGTCGTGCCCGACATCCAGCGCAACTTCCGCATCAGCGAGAGCGTCGTGGGGACGCTCACGACGTTGCCCGTGCTCATGCTTGCGCTTGGCGCCCTCGCCGGGTCGGCCGCAGTTGCAAGGCTCGGGGCCAGGAAGGCCCTCCTCGCCTCACTGGTGGTGATCGGGGCCGCCTCGGCTGCGCGTGGCCTCGGGGGCGCCTACGGCTTGTTCGCGGCGAGCGCTGCCCTCGGCGCCGGCATCGCCATCCTCCAGCCGACGATGCCTGGCACGGCGCAAGCCTGGTTCCCCGCCCGGTCCGGGCTCGCGACCAGCATCTACACCAACGGTCTGGTCGTGGGCGAAGCGGCCTCGGCTTCGCTCACGCTCCCGCTGGTGCTGCCGCTGGCAGGTTCGTGGCAGCTGGCGCTGGCACTTTGGGGCGTCCCAGCCTTGCTCGCCGCCGCCCTCGTGGCGCTGCCGTTCGCCGAGATCCCGCTCCCGGCGACCTCGCAGGCCCGGCGATGGTGGCCGAGCTGGTCCGACCCGGTCGTGTGGCGCGTCGGGCTTTTGCAGGCCGGCGGTTCGGTCCTTTATTTCGGTACGAACGCGTTCATCCCCACCGAGCTCCACGCGGTGCACCACCCGGGCCTCGTGGCACCCTGCCTCGCCGCGCTCAACACCGCACAGCTGAGCGCTTCGCTCATTGTCGCTTTCCTCGCCAGGCGCAGTACCCGTCCCCACTGGCCTCTGGCGGTGTGCGCCCTCGGGGCGCTCGGCGGCCTCGCCGCCTTTGTCGCCTCGCCGTCCGCCTTGGCTGTCGGCGCATGCGCTCTCATCGGCACGTGCTCGGCCGTCGCGTTCGTCATCGCCCTCACCTTGCCCCCTCTGCTCGCCGAGCCGCACGACGTGCACCGTCTCGCCGCCGCCACGTCGACGATCGGTTACGTGGCGGCGTTCGTGCTGCCGCTGGCGGGCGGCCTGCTCTGGGACGCCACAGGTCACCCGGCTCTCGCCTTTGCCCCAGCAGCGCTCGGGGCTGCCATGTCCGGCCTCGTGCTGTGGTGGCCCATCCCCGGCGGCCGCTCGCTGGCCGACCTCAGGATCCGCTGAGGCGCCCGCCGCCGCGGCTCGGCGCGGCCGGAGCGGGGGCCGGAGGGGGTTGCCCGTCGGGCTGCCTGCGCCTCAGGGCCGACCCGTGTCCCTTCGGTAGGCGAACCACGCCAAGCGGGTCAGCACGGCAGACCACACGAGGATGACGAGCCACCCGAACGCCGACCATCCGGCATGGGTGAGGCCGGCTTCACCCGCCTGCACCATCCAGTAGGACGGCAGCAGCCTGGAGATGTCGTGGAAAGTCCCGCCCTGCGCCAGCGGGCCCCAGGCGCCCCCCAGGAGCGCGAACAGGGCAGTGATCCCGCCGAGCGCGGGGCCGAGGCTGTCTGGGCTCAACAGGTGGCCGAGCAGGATCCCGAGGGCGGCGAACGGGAGGAGCCCGACGAAGATCAGCCCGGTCATGAGGAGCCAACCCGAAGCGGTGAGGTGTACGTCCATCGACAGGCCGGCCACGTAGAGCACGATGATCGTCAGGGCAGCCATTGCATAACCCCGGGCAACTTTGCTCGCCATGTAGGCCCAGGCCGGCAGAGGGGTCACGCGGAGCTGGCGTGTCCAGCCGACCGCCCGCTCGAGGGAAATGATCCCGCCGCCCGAGACGACACCGTTCATGCTCCCCCACGCCGTCATGCCGGTCAGGTAATAGACAGGAAAAGGTATGCCTGCAATGGTCGAGTGGCGGTTGGAGCCGGCGATCACCAGGAACAGCACGAGAGGGAAGCCGATACTGAAGATGAAATAACGCCTGTTGCGGACGACCCTCAGCAAGTCGTAACGGGCGTAGGTGAGCGCCGTCACAGCGACGCCTCCAGCCGGTCTTGCTCTGCGGCTTCGTCGTCGGTGGTCAGCTCGATGAAGGCCTCCTCCAAGCTGCCCCCTCTTACTTCGATGTCCTTGGCGGCCGGGTACGCCGCGAGGAATGCCCGCAGCGCCAAGTCCGAGTCGCTGCAGCGCAATTGGATGCCGTCGCCGTGAACTTCGGCGCCCGAAACGCCCGGGAGGGCCGCGAGCTCTCCCGCGTCCGCACCGGCCAGCGTCGCCCGCACCATGCGCGCCCCGACACGCGCCTTGATCTCGGTCGGAGTGCCGTCGGCGACCACCTTGCCGCGAGCCATCAGGATGACCCGGTCTGCGTACGCGTCCGCTTCTTCGAGGTAATGGGTCGCGAACAGGACGGTCTTGCCCGAAGCAGCAACTCCGCGCATCGACGCCCAAAAGTCGCGGCGGCCTTCGACATCGAGAGCCGCCGTCGGTTCGTCGAGCACGAGGAGCTCGGGGTTGCCCACCAGGGCCACGGCGAACCGGACCCGCTGCGCCTGGCCTCCCGACAGGTTTTGGGTCCTGCGGGTGGCGATCTCGCTTATACCGGCCGTCGCAAGGACTGAACTGACATCGAGAGGATTTGGGTAGAGCGCCGCCACCATGCTCACCAGTTCGCGCACCGACAGGTCACGGAGGAGCTGCCCTACTTGCAGCATGCCTCCGACAAGCCCGGCCCTGACCGCGCCCGACGCAGTCAGCCCGAAGACCGATACCCTGCCAGCATCGGGTGGGAGCAAACCGAGGAGCATGTCTATCGTCGTGGTTTTGCCTGCGCCGTTCGGCCCGAGGAGGGCAACGGTCTGGCCGCGCTTGATTGATATGTCGACACCGCGTACGGCACGTACGCTCCCAAAGGACTTGCGGAGCCCCACAAGGACGATCCCGTCGTGCACCGGAGCCCCGTCTTGTACCGGCACCCCGTCTTGTACCGGCACCCCGTCTTGCGCAACCCCCGCCACGAAAGCGAGGCTAGCCCGATGGCTCAACTAGCTCAACCCGTGCGCGGGATGCGCGACATCCTCCCACCGCAAGGAGAACTGCGGCGCCGGGTGGCCAACGCCATCCTCGACATTTACGCCCGTTACGGCTTCGAGCTCATCGAAACTCCCGCTCTCGAAGCCCTCGAAGTGCTGCTCGGCAGCGGCGGGGGGGAAAACGAGAAACTCGTCTTCAAGATCCTCAAGCGAGGCGAACGCCTCGACGAGGAGCTCTCCCGGGGCGGCGAACTTGCCGACGCAGGCCTCAGGTTCGACCTCACCGTACCGCTGGCGCGTTTTGTAGCCAACCATCTCAACGATCTGCCGATGCCGTTCAAAGTCGCCCACATGGCAAGCGTTTGGCGCGGTGAACGGCCGGCGCGTGGGCGCTTCCGTGAATTCGTACAGTGCGACATCGATATCGTCGGCGAGCCGAGCGCGGCTGCCGAGGTGGAGCTGTGCAGCGCCACGCTCGATGCCCTCTCAGGGGTCGGGGTGCAGGGTTGCACCGTCAAGCTCAACGACCGCCGGCTGCTGCGAGCGGTGGTCGAGAAGTACCTCGGCCCCCTCGAAGACCCAACGCCGGTCTATATCGAGCTGGACAAGCTCGAACGCGACGGCCCGAGCGCTGTTCGGCGCTACCTCGACGGCTACGACGCCGCCGGTGTCGAAGGGTTGCTCGAGTGGCTCGAGCAAGGCGATATCGACGCCGCGCCGCCCGAGACCTCCGAAGCCCTCAAGGCAACCTTGAGGTCGCTCGCCGATCAGGGTTACGCTGCCGAGTTCGACGCGGCTCTCGTGCGCGGGATCGGTTACTACACAGGCCAGATATTCGAGGTCCGGCGGCCGGATATCGGCTATTCGCTCGCAGGGGGCGGGCGCTACGACGGGATGACTGCCAGGTTCGGCGCACCGGCGCTCGCCATGTGCGGTTTTTCGATCGGCTTCGAGAGGGTCTGCGACCTAGTCGACCCTGCGTTGTTTGGCCGGGGGCAACACAGGGTCGCGGTTACATGTGCGAACGAAGACGAGCTCATGCGCAGCCTTGCGGCGGCCCGCGCACGGCGGGCGCGGGACCCGGGCACGGTCTTCAACGTCGTCCGGCGCGCCCGCAACGCGAGGAAACAACAAGAGGATCTGACGAAGCTGGGGTACAGCGAGGTGCTCGACGGCAAGGAGTTTGGGGGGCAATAGACGGAGCGCAGCCGGTCGCGGTGCACGGGTGGCCTGGTCCTGGTGCCTGGTGCCTGTTCCTTGTTCCCGGCCTAGTGCGGGCCTCGTTGCAGCTTTTCTTCGACCTCGGACCGCAGGTCGGTGCCGAGGTCGTCCCCGGCCATGAGCAATTGCCCCAAGAACTCGGGTTTTATCGTGAGGGCCCATAACGCGAGCGTCACGTCGACCTGGTGGCTCGGCCTGTGCAGGACCGTGATCGAGTCTCCCGCGCTCACCGGGCCAGGGTTGATGACCTTCAGGTAGGCGCCCGGGCGGCCCGCTTCTGTGAACCGGCGGGCCCAGCCGTTTTCCCCCATACGGTCGCTGAAATTTTTACAAGGGATCCTCGGCGCTGTGACCTGGAGCACGAGCTCCCGCCCGATCTGCCATTGCTCCCCGATCTGCGCCCGGTTGGGATCTATCCCGAGCGTCGTGAGGTTTTCGCCGAACATGCCGTCGGGGAGCTCGCGTGACAGCTCGCCCTGCCAATAGTCGAGATCTTCGCGGGCAAATGCATAAACGGCTTGCCCCGTGCCGCCGTGGTGCTCGTGGTCGCCGATGAAGTCCCCCTCGACACCGCTCGCCCCTTTGCCCGGCCCGGGGTCGCTCACCCAGACCGGCCCCCCTGCGGGCCGCTTGTCGATGGCGGTGGGAATGCCTTTGGCCGAGCCGTGCACCAAAAGCCCGACATTGACAGATTTGACACAACCGGCACCTTTTGCCGGCGGTCCCTCGCTGCTCACCGTCCTATTGTGCCCTTCGCTGCCCGCTCGCACCGGCAATTGGCAGGAGCGCCTCGTACCAGGCCTGCCAGCGTTCACGGGCGTGCTCGAGGGGCGCGGCATCGTCATCGTCGGGCTTGACCAGCTCGTCGTCGCCCGGGTCGTCGTGCAGCTCGACGCCGAGGGCAAGTGCCGCTGCGCCGCGGGCGGTCGTCTCGGGGGCCTTGGGAAAGCGGACGGGCCTGCCGACCACGGTGGCGAGCCGGCGTTTCCACCAGTCGGAACGGTCGATCGCGCCGCCGTTGGCTACGACTTCCAATGCGCCCCGCCCCCCCCGCTCCAGGTCCGCGAGGCCGCCCGCCAGCTGGAAGCAAACAGCTTCCACTGCCGCCGACACTATGTTGGCGCCGGTGTGACCGAGGCCGAGCCCGAGGACGCAGCCTTGGCCTCCCGGCACCGCCGGCGACGGCGGCCGGGTGCCGGCGTGCCACGGGAGGACGATCACCCCCTCGCTGCCTGCGCCGACCGGCATCGGCAGGTCGTAGCTCACCTCATGCGAGACGCTCCCCGCGATGCTGGCAGCCCCTCCAGCTGTCCCGGTAGGGGCCGTCGAAGTGCCCTCCCACAGCGAAAGCGCCCAGGAATAGAGCTGGCCCCCGCTGCTATACGCGGCGCCGACGACGACCCGGCCTGCGTCGGCGCAGTAGCGCCACAGGCCCGCCGGTAGGTGCCTGCTGTCGGGTGCTGCCCGGAAAGCCCTGACCGCGGCCGACGTACCCACTGTCATGGCAGCGCGGCCAGGCCGGTCGCAACCCACACCGATGTTGGCCGCCGCCCCGTCGCCGAGCGTTGGGTGCCAATCAGCCTCGGAAAGCGAGGGCCAGCGTCGCCGCCAGTGCGGGCCGAGCCTGCCACGCCAATCGGGTGGCGCCAACGGGGGGAGCATCGCCGGCTTGAGGTTGGCGAGCTCGAGAGCCTCCCCGTCCCATTGGAGGGGGGCCGTTGCGAGAAGGCCGGTCGCCGAAGCTATCGAAACGGAGGTGGATGGGTCGTCCAGGAGCTGCATGCCGACGTACTCGGGCAGGCCCAGGAAGCGGGCGACGTGGCGTTGGCCGAGCTGCTCGAGCAACCAGGGGGCTCGCCATGTCCAGTACTGAGACGCAAAGGCGCAGCCTGTTCGCTGCCGGAGCGGCTCGAAGCTCTCGGCAAGGGCTGCAGCACTCCCGGCACGCTTCGGCGCGCCCCGGTGCGCGGCCCCACCCCGTTGCGAGGGCCGGCCGGGCTGCGCGGGGTCAGTCGGCTCTGTGGCCTCTGTGGGCTCTGTCGGCTCTGTGGGCTCTGTGGGCTCGGCCGGAGCGAGACGGTGGCGTGGGCGCGTGTCGGCCCAGGAGATCATTTCGCCGAGAGCCTTGCCTGATTTGCCGACGGGTACGATCGAGTGCCACTGGGAGTCGGCAGCAACGTCGGACACGCCGTCGAGAAAGCCTTTCTCCTGGAGCTCGTCGAGGCAGGCGACGAGGTCGGCCAGGTACTCGTCGACGTCGAAGGTCGCTTGGCCTGGTTGGGTGGTGCGGAGGTGGCGCGGCCGTCGAGCGGTCGCCCCCTCGACAGCTGAGACCACTCCCTTGGCCCCGGTCTCGAAAACGATCGCCCTCACCGACGACGAACCGAGATCTATCGCCAGCGCGCGCTTTCCCACAGCCGGCCAAACTAGCGCTGCCTCACTGGACATTCGGCTGCTTTGCAGTTGAGGAGGCGCACGATCAGGCAGTGCCGGTCAGGCGGAGGTGGCATGTGCTTGCCTGCCGTGGCGACTGCGAACCGGCCGCCTAGGCGAGCGACCGGAAATTTCTCCAAAAGGTTGACCGAGCGAGGCCGGTAAGGGATGGAAAGGACCCGCCCATGCCAAGGCCGTCGTCAAGGCCGTCGTCAAGGCAGTCGTCAAGGCCGTCGTCAACGTCAACGTCGTTACGGGCCCCCTCGCGGGGGTTTCTGTTTGCCCTTATTTTCTCTTTCGCTTTTGCCTTCCCGCTCGCGGCGACGGCGCCGGCTGCGGGGACCGGCAAGCATGGCGGGGGCGAGGGACAGATCGGGCCCAAGGGCCTCAACGTCGGTGTTGCTGCCACCGCCACCCCGTCAGGCTCACCGGCTACCCCACCCGATCCTCCTCCATCGTCGGTGCCGCCCTACTACTACCGGCTGGTCGCGTGCGACGAGTGCGCGCTCAACGGCGAAATCTGCCGTCGCAACGGGCAACTCGGCCTCATCCCGGTCGCCCCCGGCACCGACCCGGTCAACAAGTTGCCCGCCGGCGACAGCGTGCCTTTGTACGTCGAGATCGTGAGCACAGCCAACAACAACGTCGTCGGGTACGTCGGCGAGACCTTGTGCGGCGGGCATTCCTCACCGCCGCCTGCCCCACCAAGTGCCGCAATGGTGTGGAAGTACGTGCCTTTACCAGCGGCGCAGATCGCCGCCAGCCCGAGCAGCTACGGAGTTACCCAATTGCAAAGCTGGTTTTGGCTGGGCAACGACGCCGGGGGAGCCACCCTTACCGTCGCGACCGGCATCGACGGCTACAGGGTCACTTTGACGGCGCACCCCGTCGACTACTACTGGTATTTCGGCGACGGCACCTCGGCCAGGAGCTCGGGCTCAGGGGCACCCGGGAACGCCGGGGCGGCCTCGGCAACGCACACCTACGTACAACCGGGCACCTACTCGGCCGGCGTCATTGTCGCCTGGGCCGGTGATTACACCTTCCAAGGGTACGGCGTCACCGAGACGGTGCCGCTCGGGCCGGTCGACCAGCCCGAGCAGATCCTGCCGTACAAAGTGCAGCAAATCCGCTCGATGCTGCTACCGGCCGGCTGACGCGCCAGCAGCCCCTTTTGCCGCCGCAGCCGTTGTGGTTCCGGCCGGCCGGCGCGCGGTGCGCCGAGGGCTGATGGGCCGGTCGGCCGGGCGTCGAGGGAGCCGGGCGGTCAGGCTGAGCCGTCAGGCGGACGGGCTGAGCCGTCATGTGGTCGGGACGCCCGGCGGCCCCTGGCTCTGGCGGCCGGGCTTTTGGCCCCTAGCCGGCGAGGAAGCTCAGTCGTACCCTTCGTGCCGGGTTGTCCCGATTGGTGTCGACGAAGACAATGCTCTGCCAGGTGCCGAGCGCCGGGCGGCCCCCGAAGACGGGCACGACGAGCGAGGGGGGCAGGAGCGCAGGGAGGAGGTGGTCTGCGCCGTGGCCCGGCGAGCCATGACGGTGCTGGTAACGGATGTCGCGGGGCAACAGCGACCCGAGGGCGTGGACCAGGTCCTGCTCGGACCCCGATCCCGTTTCGAGCAGGGCGAGCCCGGCGGTCGCGTGGGGTGCGAAGACCGAGCAAAGGCCATCGCCCCGGCCACCGCAGAACCGCTCGACATCGCCCGTGATATCGACGATTGCCCTGCCGGATGTATCGAGCTGAAGTTCGATCGTGTCCATAATTGGGCCATTATTGGGCTCGAGCGGCCGTCCACCGGTACTTTGGTCGAGTGCCAGCCCAGCCAACGGTCCTCGTTGCCCGCCAAGCGGGTGGCGGCTTCTCGGTAAAAGTCCGTGGCGGCAAGTCCGAGACGAGCCACACGGTCTCTATCCCCGAGGGGCTCGCACACAGCGTTGGGGCTACCGATGTCCCTGCGGAGGAGCTCGTCCGGGCGTCGTTCGCCTTCCTCCTCGACCGCGAGCCGGCCAGCTCGATCCTCACACGCTTCAGCCTCGACGTGATCGGCCGCTACTTCCCCGAGTACCCGGCGGAGCTGCGTAACTACCTCGCCCGCTGACGGGGTCGCTGCCGCCTTAAGGGCGGCTGCGGGCGACCACAGCCAGGCAAGGCCGGGTTGCGCGGCGGGGAAGCGGGTGCGCCGTCGGCTCTGGAAGACTGTCGGGATGCCAGAAAGCTCTCCATGGTGGCGAGGAGCCACGATCTACCAGCTCTACGTACGCAGTTTCCGCGACTCAAACGGGGATGGCTTCGGTGACCTCGAGGGTGCCAGGCAAAGCCTCGATTACCTCGAGTGGCTGGGAGTGGACGGCGTCTGGTTCAGCCCGACGATGCCCTCGCCCGACACGGACTGGGGCTACGACGTCTCCGACTACACCGACGTCCACCCTGAGCTTGGCACTCTCGACGACATGGACCGCCTCGTCGCCGAGGCCCGGGACCGGGACATGGCGGTGATGTTGGACCTGGTGCCCAACCACACCTCCGACAAGCACCCCTGGTTTGTTGACGCAGAGTCGGGGCCGGCCGCCCCGCACAGGCCCTACTACGTCTGGGCTCCTCCCAAAAGTGATGGGGCACCGCCCAACAATTGGCTGTCCGCCACCGAAGGCCCCGCATGGACCTTCGACGAGCAGAGCGGCCAGTACTACCTCCACAATTTCCTGCCCACACAACCCGACCTCAACTGGTGGCACCAACCGGTGCACGAGGAGTTCGAACGGATCCTGCGGTTTTGGTTCGACCGCGGGATCTACGGCTTCCGGATCGACGTAGCGCACGGGCTCTACAAGGACGCCCAGCTCCGCGACAACCCGCTCGCCGAGCCAGGCGACCACCCGGCTAGCCTGCGCGGCAACCTGCGCGCTGTCTACAACGCCAACCTCCCCGAGGTGCACGAGGTTTACCGGCGCTGGCGGGCAATAGCCGACAGCTACTCGCCGGGGCGGATCCTCCTCGGCGAGACCTGGGACTTCGACTACGAACGCCTGGCGTCCTTTTACGGCAGGCAGGGCCCTGAGCTGAACCTGGCGTTCAATTTCCCCTTCTTTTTCTCCGAGCTGAAGGCTCGTGAAATCTCCCAGGTCGTCGAAGGGGCCCTCAGCCACTTCCCACCCGGTGCAAGCCCTGTGTGGACTGCGTCCAACCATGACGCCGGCAGGTTCGCGACGCGCTGGTGCGGTGGCGACGTCCGGGCCATCAAAGCCGCCCTCGTCGTACTGGCGACGCTGCCGGGGGTCCTTGTGCTTTATTACGGCGACGAGCTCGGTATGACCGATGTCGACATCCCGCAACCGCTCAGGCGAGACCTCATAAGCATGGCCCACCCCGACCGGCCGGGCAGGGACAGGTGCCGTACACCGATGCAGTGGGCTCCTCGCGAAAATGGAGGCTTCACGGACAAAGATGTCCGGCCCTGGCTGCCGCTCGGCGACTACTCAACGACAAACGTCGAGACCGAAAAGGCAGATCCCGCTTCGGTGCTCAACTTCTGGCGCCGCCTGTCCGCCCTGCGCCGGTCGGGCACTATCGGCGGGGACCACCAGCTCGAGCGGGCCCTTGTCGACGACCAGGTTTGGGCTTACAGAGTCGGCAATGCGACCACAATTGCCAACCTTTCCTCCAAGCCTGCCCAAGTCCGCCTGCCCGAGCTCGCCGGCTCGAGGGTAGTGATCTCAACGTTTGACGCAGGACCCGGCCAGGAGGTGGGCAAGGAACTCAGCCTCGCTCCGTGGGGAACGCTCGTCGTGGCCCCCGCCGGCGGCTGACCGGCTACCCGTCCGCGGGCTCCGGTGCCTATTCGTCCGCGATGTCTCCGGTCCAGGCAGGCGTCGTCAAAGCCGTAGCGAAGATCACCACGAAGAACAACGCGATCGTCAGGATGTGGACGCCAGTGCAGTACTCGCAGAGGTGGCGCAGCTTTATCAGCTCTGCCCATAGAAGGTAGAAAACTGTCAGTACCCCGAGCACCGACCCTGCGATACGAGCCCGGCTTACCCACGGTGAAGCCGCCTTCCATGCCCAGGGAGTGCAAAGGGCCAACATCGCCACCGACCAGACCAGGCCCGCGACCGCCACGGGGATCCCGAAGGGGTGCGAGTACGAGCTCTCGGTTACCAGGCCGCAATTTATGAAACCCTTTGTGGGGCAAATGAGCACGGTCGCTGACGTGAAGTGCGCGTAGGTCAGCCAGGCCGAGTCGGCCACCGCAAGAGCGCATATCAACATCGAAGCCGGAGCCGCCCATCGGGGCGGGACAGCGCCGTTTCGGGTGCTCGGCTCCGGCTCGGTCACGCCCGAACCATCGCCCCCCGCAGCGGCACGGGCAGTGGCGGTGCCTTCGGCACCGGACGGGGATGGCGGCACAACCTTGGCATCGGCGCTGGGGGCCCTCGGCGAAACCGGGGCCGTTGCCTGGGCCGGCGCCGGCGCCTTGGTCGGGGTTGACGGCTCCGCCGGTGCCGATGTCGCTGCCGATGCCGGTGCCGACCTTCGCCCGCCCGTGCCCGCTTGCGGGGCCCGGCGTTTGCCCCCTGACTTGGGCGGGGTCCGGGTAGCCAAGGTTACTTAGCCTTTGTCGTCGTGGTCTTGGCGGCTGTTGTGGTCGTGGTAGCCGGAGCCTTGCTGGATACCTTGATCTTCGGCGTCGAAGTCGAGATGCCCCACAGGAGCTTTGGTACCTGTGAGCAGACCGAGCCAGGTTGGCCCTTTGTGATCTGGCAAATGTCGGCGACCAAGAAGCCGGCCGAAGCCTCGGCGTCCTGAGACGTCGAGTTGTTGCCGGCTGTGACCAAGGCCGCAGCGGTGTCCCAAGGTATTGCCGAAAGTGCCTGCGAGACGAACTGGGGGCCGATAAATACGTAGCGCCCCGCCATGTACACGAAGGGGATGCCGCCTGAGTCCTCCGACGACGGGACGTACGGCGGTGCGTCGTATTTGGTCATGAGGGCCAGCTGCTGAGCGGTCGGGGCCTGCAGGGTGGGGTACGCGCCCGTGGACTGGTTTTGCCCGCTGTTGGTGTAGAGCTCGACAGGCACGAAACTGATGTACTTGCTCGAGTAGCTCGACCCGTAGAAGGAGAAGGTCGGCGTGTTGGGGAGGGTGTCGGTCACCGACGACGTCGTGCCTTTCAAGTTGGAGAAGGTGCCGAACTTGGAAAAGGCCATCACCAGCGCCCAGCGTTCGTTGGCGCAGTAGGGGCAGTACTCCCCTCCCATGTAGAGGAACTCCGGCTTGCCGCCCTGAACCAGGGGTGGGTTGTTGCTGGGCAATTTTTGCGGAGGTTCGGCCTCGATCTTGGTGTTGGACATGTCGGCCGAGAGGGCAGCCGCCGCAAGGTCCTTGACCGGGACGTTCTCGACCTTGGCGAGGTCGTCCTGGGTGACGAGGCCCGTGAGGGCAAAGGTGTCGCTGTCCTTGGTGCTCGTTTTGGGGGTGCCGCCGCCCCCCGACCCGAGGACTACACCGACGATGACGACGACGATTAGGACGACAGCGCCGGCTGACCCGCCGGCAATGTAGATGTTGCGCTGGCGCCTGCGCTGGGCGACCTGTCGGGCAGATGACCTGGGTGCGGGCCGTTGCCCTGGCCGGGCGCCGGAGCCCGCCGGGCGGCCCGAAGGCTTGGGCCTGCCGCCCCCCGAGGGACGGGTGCCCGGCCGCGGCGGTACATTGCCGCCGTCCTTGCCGCTCCCACGGCCTTTACCACCCCCAGGGCCCGGGTCACCGCCTCCTGAACCCTGCTTACCTGATGCCATGAACTGTCCTTCTCGTGGGGTTCCTCCCCGCGCGGCAGCTAGCCGTCAGCGGAGCTAATACCATTTCAGCCTAACCCGCCGGGCCCGGAGCCGTAGGCCGCTGGGCCTGCCCATGACTGGTTCCTTGCGACATCTCAGCTCGCACTAAGGAGGCTTTCAGGCGTCCCGGAGGGCTGTATCGCGGCCCTCGGGCCACGCTCGGTTCAGTCTTCCAGCAATGACCTACGGTGCCGCTGGCAGAGGCCGAGGGGGTCGTCGGCTGCCACCTCGGCTCCGCAGTGAGCCGACCAGGTTGGGCCGCTCTGGGCCCAGCACCGCCAATCCCGCGAGCGGGCCGGGTCCCAATGCGCCTGGTTTGCGAACCCGCCCGACCAGCCTCCCGGGCCCGGGTCATCACCTGCGCTCGCCGTGATCTGTTCGACGAGGCTGGTGCTGGGGCCCGGGGCCACAAGGGGCGAGCGGCGCTTGCCGGCCGGGCCCCGCGAAGGGTGCTGAGGCAGGTGCTGGGGCAGGTGCTGAGGCGGGTGTTGGGGCAACCTCGGGCCTGCGGGCCTCGGGCTCGGAGTGCGAGCACGGCGCCCCGGAGCGAACAGCGCCGGTGGCGGAGCGACCTGATGGGCGGTGGTAGCGGCAATATTCATCCCGACCGAGGGATCGGCATAGCACACGTAGAGTTGAGCCCGGGATGGCCGAAATCCGCGTGGAAGATGGTGATGTCGTCGTCAAGCTGGCGGCTTTGGAGTCTCTTGCGAGCCTGAGAAAGCAGCTCCGCATCCCCCTGACCAGCCTCCGGATGGTCCAAGTGGACGAATCGCCCATGGCGGGGCGCTGCCTCTGGCGAGCACCCGGGCTCAGTTGGCCGGGCACCTTCGCTATCGGGGCATGCCGTCGCGGCGGGCGGCGTGAGTTCGCGGCGGTGCGTGCCCACGTCCCGGCGGTAGTCCTCGACGTTGAGGGCACCACCTGGGACCGCGTCGTCATCAGCGACCGGGACGCCAGCTCCAAGGCTGCCGACCTGGCGGGGATGCTCCTCGGGCGCGGCCCCGGTAGGCCCGGGCACAAACCGGGCCAAAAGCACCCGTACCCGGCGCCCCTTGACTGACCGTCGCAGCTCCACGGGGCTTCACAGCACCTGGCGTGCCCGGGAAGTAGCAAGTGCTTGGGAAGCGGCCCCGGCCTGATCGCCCTTCCCCTTGGCCGAACAACGGCCGGGGCCTCCCATGCCGGGGTCAGGGACGTTCGAAGGGCGGCGGCGGGCGTGGTGAGGGCCCTCGTCCGCTCCCGGTGCCGGGTACCCGTGCTTGCATGATCGCTCGACCGGGTACAGCGCGGCGTCCGCCGTCCTTAGAGCGTCCCTCACGGCATACCTGCGCCGAGGTCGGTCGTGGCCTCGAGCCAGGTACCAAAGCGCCCTACTTGCAGTCTGGTCACACTCAATGTGTCCTCCATAACCCCTCGCCAGGCGACGGGCACAGCAAAGCAAGGACCTCAAAGTGCGGTGAGAACGGGGCTCTACCCCGAAGAGTAGGGACCACGGCCACACCGGCTGATGGTCCCCGGGGACATGATAAGCGCTGGCATGCCTTGCCTGGCGCATTTGGGCGCGCCCCGGGCGCGCGTGCGGCCGGGCGGCCTTGGGCCGGGTGCGTCCCGCTCAGATCACGCGCAGGCGGATCGTCGAAGGCATCGCGCTCAAAGAAGCGGTCACGTCGCCCGGAAAATCGCTCGGTGTGTCGGTGATGACGTAACCGACATCCCCGCGGGTGCCGAGGTACTGGCCCTCGATGTTCATCCCGTGCGCTGCGAAAAGGCTGTTGACCGCCGCCAACACCCCTGGCACGTTGGAGTGGACATGGGTCAGCCTGAACTCGCCGGCGTGGGGAGGTAGCACAAGGTTGGGCAAATTGACCGAGAGCGACGTCGAGCCAAAAGCGAGGTAATCGGCGAGTTTCCCGGCGACGAAACGGCCGATGTCCTGCTGCGCCTCCTCGGTGCTGCCACCGACATGGGGCGTCAGGATCACATTGGGGAGACCCTGGAGCTCCGATACGAAAGGCTCGTCCTTGCGCTTGGGCTCGGTCGGGAAAACGTCGATGGCCGCACCGGCGATGTGGCCGGATTGGACGCGGGCCCGGAGGGCTGAATGGTCAACGACGAAACCCCGCGAAAGGTTCATGAAGATGCTGCCTTTTCGCATGCGAGCGAACTCCGCTTCACCGAAAAGGCCTTTGTTGGACGTCCGCCCGTCGACGTGGAGGGTGACGATGTCGACCGCCTCGAGGAGCTCCTCCAAGGACGAGCAGCGCTTGGCATTGCCCAATGCGAGCTTGTCCGCCGTGTCGTAGAAGTAGACAGACATCCCGAGACCCTCAGCGAGGACGGAGAGCTGAGACCCAATATTGCCGTAGCCGACTATCCCGAGGCGACGGCCCCGCACCTCGTGACTGCCCTTGGCCGATTTGTCCCAAACTCCTTCGTGCATCTTTCGGGACTTGTCGGTCAAGCCGCGCTGGAGGGCAATTATCTCCGATATGACGAGCTCGACGACGCTGCGGGTGTTGGAAAAGGGTGCGTTGAAAACTGCCACTCCGTGCTGGGTCGCCGCCTGGAGGTCGATCTGGTTGGTACCTATGCAAAACGCCCCGAGCGCAAGAAGATGGGGCGCGGCGGCCAAAGCCCGGCCAGAAACGTGGGTGTTGCTCCGGATGCCGAGTACGTCCACCTCGGCCAAGCGCGCGACGAGCTCGTCCTCGCCGAGCGCGCGGTCCGCGGTCTCGACCTGGTAACCGGCCTTGGTAAGTGCCGCACTCGCGTCCGGGTGGATGTTTTCGAGCAACAGGACGCGAATGTCCCGCGGGAGGCGGCGCTGGAGGGTCATGACGCCACTCTAGGATCCGCCGCTTTAGCGCTGAAATGCTTTTTAGGGGAAGCTCACAGGGAAATCGAACGAATGTCTCGCGGCCGAGACCGTTACGGTCCCGTCGCTGAAGGAGGCCGGCACCACGAAGCCGACCACGATTGCTTCGCGGTCCGAGTCGGGGAGGGCCTGCCCCGTCACCGTTTGGCCGCCGGGCAGCTCGAGGGTGAAGTCCGACGCCGGCAGGAAGGACTCGGCGGGCGGGGAGGCAGTGGCCAGGATCTGGAGATAGGCGTCGTCGTCGTTCGGAGGGACGGTCCCGCCGTCGCTACCTGCGAACCAAACCAAAGAGGCGTCGCTCACGTGCACGGTTGCCCCCCCGGCAGTGCCAGTAACCGACAAGGCTTCGTCGGTGCCGGCACGTGAGAGGATCCCGGGCGAGGGCCCGAGGCGCCCGTCAGTCAAAGAGATCTGCTGCGTGAGGCCCTTGTCCGTGAACTGGAGGAGCGGCTGGCTGCCGGCCGGTACGACGGCTGCCAGGGTGAGGCTGCCCTTTGCGCCCGAACCTGGGGCCGCTCCGGCCGTGGTAAACGAGATCGGCGTGGTCCCGGCGACCAGCTGGATGGCTGCTTGGTCCCCTGCGGCGCCGCCGTTGGCTCCCACCGGGACGGCGCCGGCGTCCTCACCTGGGCTCAGTGCCAGTTGGGCAATCGCGAACACATCGCCTTTGGGGGGCATGAGGAGCGTCGCCATCGGCCGGGTGGCCGTTACATCTTTGCGGGATGTGGCCCAAGAGCTTCCTGGCGGGTCGACCGCAGATGCAAGGGCTCGGGGGTCAAGGCCGGCGCTCAACCACCGGGCCTCGCCGTAAGCGACGAGCCGGTAGGCCTCGCCCCAGTCGACGACGAGGTCGTCTACCGGCGCAGCAGTGAGGCCCGAGGGGGCCGACTTGAGCACGCCGCCCCAGCCCTGCGCCTGGTACGGGACCGCCGGCACCGACAACCCCCCGTCTCCCTTAGGGGGGCTCGCCCCGTCCGGTTGGCGGAGCACCTCCCCGCGGCCAAGGCCCACCGTCGCGCTCGGGGGAGGCTCCACGCTCACCGTCAGCTTTTCGCCGTTGGAGACCAGCCTGCCCGAGAGCGGGTACACGAACCACGGCTTGGCCGCCTCGGACCAGGGGAGCAGAACGGGCCCGCACCACATCTGGTCCTCGACATCGTGGGCCGAGCTGCGCGGGAGTGCGAAGTAGCACCGGCTGCCCGCTGCGAGGGCTCCCTCGTCCGCCTTTGCCACACGCTTCATGGCGGCCTGCGCTCCGGAGAGGGCGCGCTGGCTATTGGTGAGAGGCTCACCCTGCCAATAAAGGGCGGGGGGCCGGTTCTGCAGCGCCACCACGAGTACCACGACGACGATGACTACTACGGCGAGGAGTGCCAGCCAGCGCTTGAGCAGGACACTTGCCGGCTGCGACCGCATGGCCCGGGGCCTGCCTGAGTGACCGGCTCCCCCTGGTGGCGCCCCGCTCGCCCCGGGGCCCTCCTGTAATGGCGCCGCGCGGCCGGTCGAACCGGGCCCCGCAGAGGAGTTAGGACCGCCTGCGCGACGTCTTGGGCTGGCGGGCCCGGGAGGGGGACCGGCGGTGCCGCGGCCACCTTGGGCACCGGGCGCGTCAGGTCCACCGGGGCCGGCACCCGCGCCTGGGCCGGCCGGCATGGCACGGGTCGCGCCGGTCCCGCCCGTGACGGAGGTGGGATCTGCGACAACGTTGGCCTCGCCGACGTCACTGGCAGCAGCGAACCCGGCGGGGCCCATCACCGCAGTGGGGCCCACCACCTCAGTGGCGGCAGCAGCTGCGCTCTCAGGGCTTGTCCCCGCTCCGGAGAGCCCCCCACCTCCACCCTGAAGGCCTGCATCGCCCTCGCGGGCGCCGGCCGGGTATGCGCTCACGGAGTGCTCCGTCCACACCTCGCCGTCCCACCAGCGCCACCGACCGGGCGCGTCTGGGTCGGAGTACCACCCGGGCTCTCCTGGCCTGGCCACGGCAACTACGGTATGCCCAATGCCTACAGCTCCGGTGGCCGTAATGGTGCGTCCTGGCCAGATCGAACTCGAGGACCGCCCCGTGCCCGAGCCGGGGCCGGGCCAGGTGCTGGTAGAAGTCAGTGCCGTCGGCGTATGCGGGTCCGACGTCCACTACTTCGTCGAGGGCCGTATCGGCGATTTCGTGGTGGAGGCCCCTCTCGTCCTCGGGCACGAAGCATCGGGCGTGGTGAGGGCGCTCGGGCCGGGGGCGCGCCGCCTAAGTGCCGGCCAGCGCGTCGCCATGGAGCCCGGGGTGCCGTGCAGGAGGTGCCGGGCCTGCCGTTCGGGACAGTACAACCTCTGCCCCGACGTGACTTTTTTCGCCACTCCCCCGGTGGACGGAGCCTTCGCCCGCTACGTCGTGCACGACGAGGACTTTTGCTACCCCATCCCCGACCATATGTCCGACGATGCGGGCGCCCTCCTCGAGCCCTTGTCGGTCGGGATCTGGGCGTCGAGGAAGGCTCGTACCGGCCTCGGTGACCGGGTCCTAGTGACAGGGGCCGGGCCGATCGGGCTGGTGGCGACCGCAGTGGCTCGAGCCGCCGGTGCCGCCGAGGTGATCGTGACAGATGCCCAACCCGCCAGGCTGCCGCTCGCAACCAGGTTGGGGGCGACCGAGGTACTCGACGCCCGCAGCTCTGCCGATGCCGTCGTCGAGATCGGGGCGGACGTCCTCATCGAGTGCTCGGGCTCGGTTGCCGCGCTCGACACGGGGCTGCGTGGAGTCCGTGAGGGTGGACGGGCCGTAATCGTCGGGATGTCGGCCGAAACTCATATCCCGGTGCCCATTTCCTACGTTCAGCGGAAAGAAATCGAGCTGACGGGCACGTTCCGTTACGCCAACACCTACCCGGCCGCCATCGCGCTCGCCAGCTCGGGGGCCGTGCGGCTCGACGACCTGGTGAGCGGGCATTACGGGCTCGCCGAAGTTGCCGACGCGCTCCAGGCGGGGCGCCGCGACCCCCTCGCAGTCAAACCCGTCGTGCTGCCCGGGCGCTGACCTCGGTGCCGCCAGGCGGTGGGACGAGCTTGCCGGCGCCGTCGGCACCCGGTCAGCCGGGGCCGATCGCGTTCAGGTAGCTGACTTCCGCCTTCCCGGGAGTGCTCACCGAGACCCGGACGGCCGAGGCCTCGGTGCCCGGCGGGAGCTCGGCGAGCAAGTAAGGGGCGCGGCCGTGGTCGCCGACCGGCCCAGTCGCGTTGGCTACCGCGTCCCACCGCCCGCCGGGCAGCCTTACGGACAGAGTCGTCGACGTCACTTGCGGCGGCGAGCCGGGCCGGGCTCGTGGCTGAGCTCGGGAGCTCGTACCGGCGGTGGGCCCGGAGCTCGGGACCGATTGAGCCGACCCGAGGCTCACCTGCGTGAGCGGGTCGAGGGCGCCGAGGTCCCATTGGAAGACCACCTGCGCGCCGACGGCAGTTGCCACATACCCCTTGCCGCCCTGGTCGCCCTGGCCGTTGGGGGGGAGCGTCACAGTCGTAGCGGGCGAACTTGGTGCCGCAGCCAGCGTGCGGTCGGCAAGGGACGGCTGGACGGTGCCCGGGCCGAGCAGTTCGAAGACCGACGTGTTGTCGTGGCTCGTCGAAAGGAGGCGCGCCGCGCCCAATTGCGCGCCGGTCGAAGGATTGGTCGCCAGCTGCAGGAGGCACGGGCTGTCCACGAGCCCGGGGATGTTGAAGTTGCCGACTACGAGGAAGCTCGCGTCGTCTGCCGCCAGCGCCCCTTTCACCGTACGAGTGGTGCAGGCTCCCGAGTTTTGTGAGGCGAAAGGCCCATAAGGGGTGGTGGCCGTGAACGCCGTCCAGGCCGTGCGGTGCCCGGTGAAGTAAGCGACGCTCCCCCGGTAGTCGGTCTCGACGACATCGCTCGGCGACCCGAGCGCCTTCAGCATTGCCATGCCCGGCGAATGGGCGAATTCAGAGCTCTGTTGACCGCTCAGGTACAGGTAGTTGGTCGTAAAGCCGGAAGCGGTCGGGACCTCGGCGGCGAGGACGGCCACCACTACGGCGGCGGCGACCGCAGCGCGGCTGAGGTTACGCCCCCAAAGGACGAGGACCGCGCGTCCGATCTCGCGGGCGCCGGTCACGTACCAAACCGTCACCAGCGGCAGCACGAGCAACACCCGGCGCTGGTTGGTGAAGGGGTAGCCGAGCGTTTCCACGAAGTAGGCGCCTACCATCCACAGCTCGGCCCGCGGGTGCTGCCGGTACCACGAGACGGCGCCCACGACGCAGAACACGGGGACGCTCACACCGATCACCGCGATCACGACGTGCACCGGACCGGTGTTGGGCAGCGGGCTCCCCGAGGGCAGGACGGACTGGCGGAGGACGTTTTGGAGGTATGCCCAGGCCGCGTCGGCCGCCTCCTTGGGCAGCTGGTGCAGGAGGCCCCCCCTGCCCTGGTTGGAAATCTCGCCCGCGTAGCGCTCGCCGACGGTGGCGGCGCCGGTAACCCACCGCGCGACGAGGCCAGGCAAAAGGAGGATGCCGACGCCGAGGCTGACGCCTGCTGCCGTTTGCCAACGCCGGCGCCAGAGCTGGTAGGCGACGAAGCCGACGGCGAGGCCGATCGCAGCCTCTTTGAGCCAGACGAGCTCGGCCAGGAGGACGGCGACTACGGCCGACCAGGCCCACCCCGGGCGCGCCTCCAGCCGGTCGAGGGCGAAAAGGACCAGCAATGACACGACGAGGAAGGGCGCCTCGGCCATCACCATCGTGGCGTAGGTCGCCAGGACGAGGTTCATGGAGAGCAGGCCGAGGACAGCGACGCGGTAGCTCCGGGGAACCCCCCGCTCCCCCAACCAGGCCCAAAGGAGCGGGTAGAGGAGGCACGTGCACAAAAGCGACAATGCCCGCGGCGCCCACAACGCCCCGCCCCATACCCAGGTCACCGGGACGAGCAGCAGCGGGTAGCCAGGTAGGTACTGCGCCACGACGGTGGCGCCGCTCGGCATCCTGGTCGTGAGCCAGCCCCCATGGGCCAGCACGTGCGCCGCCATGAGGTAATTGGCGTCGTCGTCGAAGGAACCGACGTGGTAGGTGGGCGCGATGGCGAGCGCATGGCAAAACTGGAGGACGAGGGGAAGGATCCAGCCGAGCGCCCACAAGCGGCCCGCTTTGCCTTCCTCGGAGGTGCCGGCTTGCCTCGTGGGCTTTAGCTGCGCTGATAGGGCCATGTGGCCGGCCACCCCGAGGCGCGCCTCGGGGACCGGGCCGGCGTGCCTGGTCTGGCTAGGCAACGCCCTCGACTAAGCTTTTTCGCGCCGCTGTAGTTGCAAAAGTCTCTGAGAACCGCGTGCGGAATGTACTCCGGGCGGAGGGAACACATATGCTTGCCCCGTTGAAAAACCAAAGGTCCCGCACGTTCAGCGATCCTACTGACGGCCGCGTTGAAGGGTTGAGGCGCCCCGGTCGGCGCACCGGCGCCGTCGCCATGGTGGACGTCGACGCCCACGCCGAGTTCGAGACGGCCGCGGCGGCGACGACGGCCACGACTGCTGCGACGGGTAAAAGGGTGCACCCCGTGCACTGGCTCGTCGACGGCCACTGGCTCGGCCGCTGGCGGACGCCCCTGCTGCTCAAGCTCTGGCGTTACGGTGCCGGGTCGATCGTCGCCTTCGTCACCAGCATCTTCGTCCTTTACGCCTGCTTCAGCTGGCTCGCCCTCGGAGCGACGACATCGGCGGTCGTCGCGTTCTTCGCGGGTGCGATCCCAAACTGGCTGCTCAACCGGCGATGGGCGTGGCAACAGCGCGGCAGGGACGGCGTCGGGCGCGAGACGAGCCTCTACGTTGCGGTGTCACTGGTGAGCCTCGTGGCTTCGACGGTCGTCACCAAGTTTGCAGCGGTGGAGGCGAAACACGTTGGCCACCTCGAGAGGGACCTGCTTGTCACCGCGTCGTACACGTTTTCGATCGTGGTGCTGACAGGCCTCAAGTACCTCGCTTACGACCGCTGGGTCTTCGTCGACCGGTCGGGCGCCCGGCGCTCGCGCCACCAGGTGCCGAGCACGACCGAAGCAAACCGCACGCCGTAGACGAAATTGCCGGCCTTTTTGGACTTCCCGGCCCGGCGCTTCTTCATAGAGATCGGTACTTCCTTCAGCCTGTAACCCGCCATGGCCGCCCCGATAAGGAGCTCAGAGGCCTGGTACTGGGGCTGGTCGAGGACGACGTGGCCTGTAACGTCGGCCGTCATCGCCCGCAGCCCGCAGGACGGGTCGGTCACGCGGTGGCGCACGAGGATGCTGATCAAACGGGCGAAGACGACGACGCCGGTATTGCGCATGGCGTCCTTGCTGGCCGTTGACCCGAGCCGCCGGCTGCCCGAAACGAAGTCGGCGTCCCCGTTCACCACCGGCGCAAGCACCCGTTCCATGTCGCCGCTCTCGTACTGACCGTCGGCATCGGTCGTGACGATGTACTTGGCCCCCCGCAACCGGGCAAGGTGATAGCCGAGGCGGAGCGCGGCACCTTGGCCCCTGTTGACAGGGACGTCGCATACGAGCGCGCCGGACTCTGCCCCAACCTGCGCCGTGCTGTCGGTCGCCCCGTCCACTACCACGATCACCTCGGTCGCGAGCCCGCAGAGGGATGCGGGGACGGCCTTTACCACCTGTGCCACCGTCGCCTGCTCGTTGTAGGCGGCGATCACGACGGCGATGGAAGACGGAGGCCGGGAAGCGTACTTGTCGGCGAACAGGGCCGACTCACGCAAGTCGAGCGCGCTCAGCCCTGCGTCGCCCCGCCGTGGCTCGAGCCCGGCGTCAGCCGGCTGCACCAACTCTGCCCCCCCATTCAGCCGCGACCTCGGCAAGCCCCTTGTCGAGCGTGACCCGCGGCTCCCAGCCGAAACTACGCGCCCGGCTGTTGTCCACGATGACTGCGGGCATCTCGCCCGCCTTGGCCGGGACGTTGCGGACGTCGAGGGTGGCCCCGAGCACCTCCTCCACCAGCTCGACAAGGTCGAGCACAGACACCGACGAACCTGAACCGATCACGACCGGGCCGCTCATATCTTCGTTGGTGATGGCGAGGACGACAGCGTCGACGACATCGGCGACATTGACGTAGTCGCGCACCTGCTTGCCGTCGCCGTAGATGTTGAAGGCGCCACCGCTCCCGGCCACCCGCATGAGGCGCGGGACGATGCTGTCCTTCTCCGACATGCCCGGCCCGTAGACGTTGGTGAAGCGCAGTGATACGCCCCTCACCCCGTAGGAGGCGGCATAGCACGAGATGTTCATCTCGCCCGCCGCCTTGGTGGCGCCGTAGGGAGTGAGAGGTGCCAGCGGCGCCCCCTCGTGGATCGTGCCGGTGGTGCCCGCTCCGACGACCGCGTTGGTCGAAGCGAAAACGAAGGCTGAAGCGGCCACGAGCCGCGCCCGTTCCAAAAGACCGGCCGTCACGACGACGTTGTTGTCGAAAGAGCCCTGAGGATCTTCGATCGAGCGCAGGACCTGGGTCTGGGCGGCGAGGTGAACGATGGCGCGGGTGCCTTCGGGGACGGCCGCATCGACAGTCGGCTGTTCGCGCAAGTCGCCTTCGAGGACCGTCACGTCGTGGTCCCCGGCCGGGTGGCATCGGAACGGCTTCGCAGGCCGGCGGTCGACCGAGAGCACGCTCGCCCCAAGCTCGCACAACCTGGCTACGACGTGGCCGCCTATGAAACCTGAACCTCCCGTCACGACGACGCGCTGCCCGGTGAGCGGGCGCGCCGCCGGCCGAGTTTGGGCTTCGGTGGGCATCGCTCCAACCTATACGGTCGTGGCCTGCCCTGTTCGACCTAAGGCCCGATCGGCGCTGTGGTGCCTGCGTGCGCTGGCCGCCGGGCCAGGGGACAGCCAGCACGCGCGCTGGCGACCCGTCGCTTCGCAGGCGGCGCAGCCGGCGGGACGAGTATCGTCGCGGCCATGCCGAAAGCCGCCGCCACGAAGGTGACGGTGCCCGCCACCAGGCGCCGGAGCTCGGGGTTGCCCCGGACGCTTTGCTTCGACATCGGGGGCACCGGCCTCAAAGCGTCCGTCGTGTCCCGTGAGGGTGAGTTGCTTCATGAGCCGGTCCGCGCGCCCACCCAATACCCCATGCGCCCCCAGCAGCTGGTGGCGCGCCTCACGAAGCTGACAGTGGGCCTCCCGAGCTTCCAGCGGGTCTCGGCCGGTTTCCCGGGGATGGTGCGCTCGGGGCACGTGCTCTCGGCGCCTCATTTCATCTCGCCCGAGGGCCCCGGCGGTAAACCGTCCCCGTCCCTCGAAAAAGCCTGGGCCCGCTACGACCTGCAAGGCCGCTTGGCCACGGCCCTCGGCAAGCCATGCCGGGTCGCAAACGATGCAGACGTCCAGGGCGCCGAACTTGTCCAGGGCGACGGCCTCGAGCTCGTGATAACGCTCGGCACGGGTGTCGGCACGGCGTTGTTCTGGAAGGGCATGCTGGCCCCCCATATCGAGCTTGCACACCATCCGCTCGCCAAAAAGGGGGCGGATTACAACGACGTGCTCGGGGAGGCTGCCCGCGAAAAGGCGGGCAACAAAAAATGGAACGCCCGCCTGGGCGAGACGCTGACGGTGCTGCGTGCTCTCGTTTTCTTCGACCACTGCTACATCGGCGGCGGCAACTCGAAGCGCGTGACCCTCGACCTCCCGCCAGACGTGACCCTCGCCCAGAACACCGCCGGCATCCTCGGGGGCATCAAGCTTTGGGAGCGCAGCACCGAGCGCTGAGCGGCCACGGCACCTAGGCGAGCACGTCCCGCGAGGTCATCCGTGCCCAGGCGGCCGAACCGAAGACGGCCACATAACCGGCCTGCACCCAGAGGTCCTGGCCGATCTCGTGCCAGCGGACCGGTGCCCGGATGAGGTTGGCAAAGGCCGTCCAGTAGTTGGTTATCAGCCAGGGGTGAAGGAAGGCGACCTGCGAGACGCCGTCGAGGATGCCCGAGACGATTACCGCACCGACCGTGATGGCCATCGCGGCGATCGGCACGTCGGTGACGGTGGAAACGAACAACCCGATCGCAGCAAGACCCCACATCGATGCCCCGACGACGAGTGCGGCCAGCAGGCTCCTGCCGATGCCGTCCAGAAATGGGACCGTCGTCCCGGACAGGGTCACGACAACTCCGTGGGGGAAGAAGGCGATGCCGGCCACCAGCCCCGCCACTACCACCACGGCCGCGGCCGAAAGGCAGAAGAGAGCCACCACGGTCGCCTTTGCCAGCAACAGGCGAGAGCGCCCAGCAGGCCGGGCAAGCAGGTAGCGCAGCGTCCCGAGGCTGGCCTCACCCGCTATAGAGTCGCCCGCCACAACTGCCACCGCGAGCGGGATGAAGATCGGCATGGTCACGGCCAGCCCCGCCAGAGCGGTGAACACCGCATTGCGGGCCGCCCGGTCGAGGAAGGCCGGTCCCTGCCCTGCTCCCGGCCCGCCCGAGAGGTACACCGCCAGGGCGAGGAAAACCGGGACCGCGACCAGCACGCACAACAGCGCAATGACCCTGGCACGGGTGAAGGTCGTGCGTGCCTCAACCAGCCACATTAGACGAACGCCCAGCTCATAGGGTCTGACCTACGTCTTAGTGACAAGGCAGGGACACGCGTACCTCCGGTAGTGGGGCAACAGCGAAACTGCTCGACAATGCTACCCAGCCGACCGACAGCTTCCTTCACTGCCCCAAGAGCCTCGTGGCAATGAGCAGGTCCCAGCGATGGGGACCTGGAGGACGAAATTGCATCCCCGCAAGCCGCGTCCTGAAGGCGGTTTAGGGAGATCCCTAGGTGACTCGGGCTCGCGCTCGGGCGATAGTTGTCAGCACAGCTGATGCTCCAGAGAGGGGTTGAACATGGGCTCGCCCTCCCACCAGCGCCGGGCAGGTGCTCGCGCCCTTTTCCCAGCCGCCACGGTTGTTGTGCCGCTCTTGCTGGCCAGTGCGCCCGCCATCGCGGCAACACCCGCCGCTCAAGCTGGCCAATGGGAAGCGTCGGCCCTCCCGCTCCCGGCGGGGGCCGCTCCAAACCCTTCTGCAAGCTTTGTGGGGGTCACCTGCCCGGGCGCCACCACTTGTATCGCGATCGGCGAGTACGACCGCGCGAACGGTCCCACTTCGGGTGTGATAGAAACCGGCGCAGGCGAGGCGTGGACTGCCCATGCGGTGCCATTGCCCCCTGGTGCACCGCCCGGAGCACCTGTCGAGCTCTCGACCGTGACCTGTGCTGACGCGACCCACTGCGCGGTACTTGCCACCTACACCAATTCCGCAAACAGGTCAGCGTCGTTTATCTTGACCGGCTCGGGGTCGAACTGGACTGCGGCCATGTCCCCGCTGCCGTCCGGAGTTGCGAGCGCCGGCCTCGGCATCCAGCTCAACGCGATCACCTGCGCCTCGGCCTCGTCGTGCGTCGCAGTGGGCTATTACTTCCACACCAATCCGAGCGTCCCGGACAACCATGGCATCATCATCACCGGGTACGGTGCTTCCTGGCGGGCCGTTACCGCACCCCAACTGTCGACGATGGCCACACCGCCCGACACAAACCTCCAAACCGCCACGTGCCCGTCCTCGCACCACTGCTTGATCTTCGGCCAGTATTCAGAGGCCGGTCACCAATATACCTGGCCCGCTATTGTTGTTTCTGGCTTCGGCGCCTCCTGGAGCGTGAGGACGCTGCCGACCCTTTCAGGCCCCGGTGTCAGTTCCAGCTATACCGATATGAACTTTTCCGCCGCCCTTTGCAAGAGCGGCTCGTCCTGCCTTGCAGTCGGCGACGACCAGGACGCCAGCGGCTATACCGAAGCATTCATATACTCCCTTTCCGCGGGTACGTGGAGCGTCCGAGAGGGCCCGGTCCCGGCAGGCGCCTCCTTTACAAAGTCCGGCCAGGCTGTTTTCCTGACAAATCTGGCTTGCCCGGGCACGACGTGTGTCGCGATGGGTAATTACACCGGGGCAGAGCCTGACATTGGTTACATCTCGGTCGGTTCTGGGCTCAGCTGGGACCCCATCGCCATCCCGCCCCCGGCAAGCTCTTACCCCCATACCGGTGTCAACCTGAGCGACCTGGCCTGCCAGTCCTCTTCGTTTTGCGTAGCCGTCGGCATGTACGCCACAAAGGCCCGCGCCGGCGGCACTGCGATCGCCACGGGTTCCGGCACGTCGTGGCATGTCTCTGTGGCGCCGTCGCTCCCCGCCGAAGGAAATCCGTCACCCGACGTCAATATCTTCGAGGTTGCCTGTGCTCCCGCCACTTGCGTAGCGGTCGGCGACTACTGGCGAGGCACTGGGGCCAAGCGCGCCGACGAACCGATCGTCGACACACTAACCTCTGGCTGACAGGTTACAGAATGGGTTGGCCACTGAGGGGCGCGTTGGTAGGTTGCTTGTGAGGCGATGGCGAGCTCGCGGGTGCATTGTGGTGGCAGGGTTGCTGGCTGCCCTCGCCGGTGTGGCGGTGGTCCCCGGCGTTGCGGCCATTGCCCAGGGCACGGCGGACCTCAATTTCACAGGGCCCATCGAGGGTTCTCTGACGCAGCCGGCCGCGCTCACCTGCAAACAGGACGGCCCGCAGCTGGTCGTAAACATCTCTGGCCCGGTCGGCTCGGGCCACGTGAGCCTCGAGATAAGCATTGTCGGTTACAGCGGCTCGGGCGGGGGGATGTTCGAGGTGCCGGCAAAGGCACAAGGGGCCCTTTCGGGGCAACTTGCCACCGGTGGTGCCATCAGCGCTGCCCTCAACGGTGGGTTCGTCGTCCTTCACAGCGCCGACGAAGGCGTGATCAGTGCCCGTTACGGGACGGCGCCCGACGAGGGGGGAATAGCGGGCAGCTGGTCCTGCCCGCTCACAAGCTCTGGTAGCACCGACGGCTCGGGTTACAGCGCCGCCCAAATAGTGGCCCGGGTCAATGCCCAAAGAGCCGCCAACTTCATCCCCGCCGGCGTGAGCCTCAACAGCTCTTGGTCCGAGGGCTGCCACCAGCTAGACGACTACGAGCACCTCCATGGCGACAACTTCGCCCATTCCGAGAACCCGGGCCCCGGTTACAGTGCCCTGGGCGACATGGTCGCCCAATCGGGGCCGCTGCTTGCCATCGACGGAGGGTCAAGCGTGGAAGGTTGGGCCACCAACCCCTTCGAGGGTGGGCCGAGCCACCTTTTCGCGCTGCTCGACCCGCGGCTTTCGGTAACCGGGGCGGACGACTCGGTATTTTCTGAAAGCTCTATCTTGGTCGAGGAGATCTGCGTTACCACGACGATCGGTTACTTGCGGCCGCCCCCGGAAAAGGACACGGTCTGGACATACCCCGGCAATGGTGCCAGCATTTACCCCGAAGAAACGGCGGACGAGCTACCTCAACCGCCAGGGGTAGGGGTCGGCATACCGAACGGTGCAACCACAGGGCCGTACCTATTGGTCTTCGTGGACGGGATTTTTCAACCGGGCTCGGCCAAGCTGACAAAGGCGGCTCTCGAGGGGCCAGGGGGGGCGGTAGCCGTGAAGTTCGTGACCCGGCCCGGTGGCGGCGGCGGGTTCGTGATCCCGGTCTCGCCGCTCGACGAGCACGCGACCTACCGAGCCAGCGTGACAATTTCTGTGCCCGGGGCCGTGGTCCGCCATTACTGGACATTTACGACCAACTCGGCGGACAGGCAAGCCGGCGGGGCTAGGGGGCCCGGGAGGACCGTCGTGGAGCACGCAACATGAAGTCGCGTGGAGCGGCACGGCGCGCCTGTGGGTTAGCAGTAGCGACGGCGCTTGCCGCGCTGGGTACTAGCTCGGTCCCGACGAGCGCGAGGGCGCAAGGGCTCACGTTCCTCGAAACGTGGTCAGTTGCTCTCCCGGACGCCGGTTCCCCCGTCGCCCTCTCGTCGCCAAACTTGGCGGTCCTTGGTGGAGGCCCGGCCGTCGTGGTGGGTGACTTGTCCGGCCACGTCTATGCGCTGTCGTTGGCAAACGGGGCAGCCGTACCCGGGTGGCCCGTCAGTACGGGCGGGATCCCGGTGGAGTCGGCACCATCTGTTGCGGCATTGTCACCGGGGTCCCCAGCAGACACGGTCTTCGTCGGGGTCGGGAGCGCAGCAACTCCGCACTCGGGAGGTTACGAAGCTTTCAACCCGAACGGGACCGAGCGCTGGTCTGCGAAAGCGTACAACTCTCCTTATGGCGGGCCCGGGGCCACCGAGGCCGTGGAAGCATCCTTGGCCGTGGGCAACCTACAGGGGAGCCTGGATGTCGTGGCCCCTTCGCTCGGGCAGGAAGAGTACGCTCTCAACGCTTCAACTGGGGCTACTTTGCGGGGTTTCCCGTGGTACACCTCCGCGAGTGCCTTTTCAACTCCTGCGCTCGCCGACCTCTACGGCAACGGGAAAACCGAGATAATCGAAGGCGGCAACCAGAGCGCGGGAGTGTCCTACGGCGTTACTTATACCCAGGGCGGGCACATGAGGGTCATCGCACCCACAGGCAACCTCGGCACCTCGAGCCCTTCGGGCGGTTTGAAGTGCGAGTACAACCCTGACCAGACCGTCCAGTCGTCGCCCGCGGCCGGGCCGTTCCTAACAGGTGGGGCAGAAGGCATTGCGGTGGGCACAGGTACGTTTTGGCCGGGGGCGGCTGCGACAGACAAGCTGTTCGCGTTCAACGCACTTTGCCACCCCGTATGGGCCAAACGCCTCGACGGGGCGACGACGTCGGGCCCCGCGCTCGCCGACCTGATGGGGAACGGGCAGCTCGACGTGGTCGAGGGGACCAACAATGGCGCAGGCACCGGATCTGTTTATGCTCTCAGCGGGCCAAGTGGCGCAGTGCTGTGGCACCAAGCGATGTTCGCCGAAGTGATAGGCAGTGCCGTTACGGCGGATCTCGGCCCCGGTTACCAAGACGTGATCGTGGCGACCACCCATGGGGCGGAGGTGCTGGACGGGCGCACGGGCAACCCCGAAGCGATCCTGGCGCCGAACTTGGGCCTTCAAAACTCACCATTGGTTACCGACGACCCGAATGGCAGCGTCGGCGTGACGTTGGCCGGCTACAACGGGCACGACCAAGGAGAAGTCGAGCACTATCAACTGAGCGGTTCCGACGGCGCCAAAGTGGACGAGGCGGGGGCTTGGCCCATGTTCCACCACGACCCACAGCTCTCGGGTAACGCCAGGGCACCCTTGCCTGGCGCATGAAAGACAGTCGATCTTGAGGGCTTGGGGCAATTGCCTGGTAGTGGTCGGGGCCAGCATGGTGCCGCTGTGCATGTCAGCCGTGAGCCCCCGTATTGCCGTCTCCAGTGCAGAGGTCAGGTCGGGCTCGGCGACGTCAACTGCTCCAGGCGTTGCGCGCTCGCCGGCAGGCCCAGCGGCCACCCCGGCGAGCGGTGTGGACGTTGCCGGCGCGCTAGTGGCGGTGAGCTGCCCGTCCGCCTCGACCTGCTACGCCGTGGGGCAGCTCGGGACGCTGAGCGCAGCAGTGGCGCGCACAGTCGACGCCGGCAAATCCTGGACGGTTGGGCAACTTGGCGGTCTCAGCGAACCGGAAGGCATCTCGTGCCCCTCCCCTGAGGACTGTGTTGCGGTTGGAGGGACGGCCGGCCTCGGCGGGGCAGTATTGAAGACGAGCGACGGGGGGGCAAGTTGGGAGGCGTCCACCCTTCCCCCCAAAACTGGGCTGGTTTACGCGGTTTCGTGCCCCTCGCCCACGACCTGCTTCGCCGTAACGGACATCTTGACG
>DATJMJ010000015.1:0-6134 GCA_035508795.1 Acidimicrobiales bacterium | reverse complement strand
CCGGAGCCGAGGGGGCTGGCAAATGCCCAGGCGGCCATGGCAACGAACAGCAGAGTGAAGCTCACCGCCCAAGTCCGCCAGAGATTTCCCGGATGGCGCCCGTCCGGCCGGTGTTCGTGGGCGGTCAAATGTTGCGGGCTCGCGGCCTCAGCGTCGACCCCGGCCTCGACCTCGCCAGGGATGAGCGCTGCCAGCGGTCTCGGTGTTCGTCCGGCGGCGCCCGCCCGGACCCTCACGGTGGAAGCGACCGCCGCGCTCGCACTGTTTGGCGGCGCACCAGGGTCTGCTGGGCTAACGCGATCTGCCGGGCTGGCGGGGCTGAGCAGGTCGTCGGAGCTTGGCGGGTTCGCGGGCGAGGTGGCAGGGCCGGGTGGGCTGCCGGGGCCGGGCGGGTTCGCGGGCGAGTTGGCGGGGCCGGGCGGGACCGCTGGGCCGGGTGGGACCGCTGGGCTGGGTGGGCTGCCGGGGCCGGGCGGGACCGCTGGGCTGGGTGGGCTGCCGGGGCCGGGTAGCTTCGCGGGCGGCGTGGCGGGCAGCGTGGCCAAGCCGGGGTTGACGTCACTGGACAGTGGCCCCTCGTTTGGCTCGTGGGGCGCGCTCACAACGTCCCTAAAATAGCCGCCAACCTCGCTAAACACCTTCCGGGAACGTCGGGCCGCTCCGCATTGTCCCACCCGGCCAGGTGGCCCGAAGCGCTCGGTGGCTAACCCGCGGCGATGGGCGTCGTCGTACTCGTCGTCGTGGTTGTAGCTACGGTCGTGGTCGTCGCTTTGGGGACGCTGGTCGCGCCGGCCGGATCGCCTGCACCCGTGACGGCGTGGACGACGTCCCCGAGGCCCGACGCCGTCCCCGTGGGTGCGCCGCTAGCGGCTGAGGTACTGGTCGTCGTCGTGGTCGTGGACGACGAAGTAGTGCTGCTCGTGCTCGTACTGGTGCTCGTGGTCGAACCTGTCGTAGTCGGCGAGGTCGTGGAGCTGGTCGTGGCCGACGAGGTAGTCGACGTCGACGTCGGCGGGACCGAAGTTGTCGTCGTGGATGTGGTGGTCGTGGGGAGCCGCACCGGGGCTGTTACCCCGAGCCCGTTGGTTACCGGAGTAGTCCGGGGCGGGGCGGTCGTAGTGGTAGTCGCGATCGTCGTAGGCACGGGGACCGTCGTCTTCGGCGTCGTCGTGGAGGTCGTTGTAGAGGTTGCGGGGCCCGAACCTTCGGATGGCTTGGAGCCGGACTTGGTGAGATTTCCCGAATTGCCGGAGTTGCCAGGCTGGCCGGAGTTGCCAGACTTGCCGGAATTGCCGGTGTTCCCGGAGTTTCCGGAATTGCCCGGCGTGGTGGGAGCTTTGGAGATCAGCGAAGTTGCCGGGTGGCTGGGGTGCGGGTTACCGCTCAGTGAGGCACCCGACCCATGCGGCGACGAGGTGACCACCACGGTCGTTGACGTCGAGCGGGCATGTGCCAGAGTCCCCACGACGACAGTCTTCGGGTTGGCCCCATGAGACTTGGGCGGCCGAGCGGCTGAGGGGGAGGCCGGGGAGGAGCTCGAGAGGCTCTTCACCGTTGCGGCAGCTTCGAGCCGGTCGACCTCAGCCTCGAGCGATTTGACCGTGTGCTCGAGCGACGCGATCTCGGCCGTCTCGTCGGTCACGCTGGGAGCCTTGGCCGGAGGCGCCACCTTTACACCCTGCTCGTAGATCACCGTGTACAGCTTCTGGATGTAACGCTGAGCCGCGGCGACCTGGTGGTGGGCGAGAGCCGTTTTGGCGTCACCGCCGTACTCTTTCACCGCTACAGAAAGCTGGGCCAGGTCGGTCCCAGGGGGGCTCGGCTTTTGGAAAATGGTGCTCAGGGTCCCCCCGGCCACGGCCCCCACCAGGAGCGTTATCACCGCGGCGACCAAGAGGCGGCCCCGGTTGCGCCGCCTGATGGCGCGCACCGCCAGAGCCGCCGCGCGGACTTCGGCTGCGCCTCCTCCAGGCAGCTCCGGCATCGGGAGCGCGCGGCGAAGGCGCGAGGCGAGGGCAACGAGCTCGGCGGAGCCGTCGAGGGCGGCGGGGTTGCGGAGTTCGTCCGGCCGCGGCCCCGCAGCGCTGGAAGCGCCGTGGGGGTCGGCAACGTCGTCGCCAAGCCATCCGCTGCCCGGCCCACGACCTAGAGCCCGGTCGAGGGCCTCGGCTTTGTCTCGCTCGTCCTTCCCTGGGAGCTCGGGCATCAAAGTGGCACCGTCCCCCTAAGTGCCTCGAGCGCCCGCATCTGCTGCATCCGCACTGCCCCGGCTCTCTTGCCGACCACCGCCCCGACCTCGGATGCCGACAGGCCAGTGCACACCCTCAACCAGAGGAGCTCCTGGTCGCCCTTCGGCAGCGAAGCGAAGCCCTTGCGCATGTGCTCGACGTCTTCGCTGAGGATGACGAGATCCTCGCCCGAGGGTTGGCCCCTGTCCTCGAGATCCGGCGGCTCGGCGACCGATATGGCCCGTGCGCGGCGGCGGTGCTGGTCCGTCGAAACGTTGCGGGCGATGGCGAACAGCCACGCCCTGAAGGCGTAGGCGTCGCCCTTGAACGACGAGGCCCGGTCGATGGCGCGCAGGAACGTCTCGGAAAGGGCTTCCGCAGCGTCATCTCGGTTTTCGAGCCTGACCATCAAGTACCCCATAAGCGCTCTGCCGTAGGCCAGGTAAGCGCCCTCCCATGCGGAAGGGTCCCCCCGCTTGGCGGCGGCGACTCTGGCGTCGTCGAGCGGAGGCGCTGTACTGGCCGAGATCCCTTCATCCCGCGGCCTATTGGAATGACGCACGAGGCGGAGGGGTGTCACTCCCGCCGGGTACGTGTTCTCGCTGTTGAGTTCAGCGGTTCCGCGACTGCTCCTGAGCGTGCCGCGCCCGCCACGGCTATCGATCATCTCGCCTCCGAGGCTACCCCCGAAAGCCGCGCTTCGTGTTGTTAGCCGCGCTCCCAGTGCTTGCTCGACCTCGGGTTGCGCTCCCGAGGCGTCCACTAGTGGCTCCTGCCTCGCAGGAGGTTGTCCCGCTGGGTGCAACTCAGACGCTTGGTGGGTTGCTCGCCCGTAACGCGAGTCTGCGCTCGGTGAGTTCCTCCGGGATGACCGGGCCACTCGTTACAACGGTAGCCGGGAACGTCAGTGTGCCGTGGTCCCGGGCTTGCCGGCTCCTTTTGGCTGGCGGAGGGGTGCAACAGTGTGTTTTGTATGGCCGCTGGCGCCCGCCGGCCCGAGGGCTGACGCGCTGGACGAGGTTGCACTGAAAGGCACTGCGTAGAAGGAAATCTTGACCGTTCCCTTGCCCGGCGCCCAGCCGTTCCCTGTGAGCTCCACCTCGTGGACCGTGGCGGGGCGCCACGCCGCCGGGTAGCTGAGCGATGAGGGTGCAGACATGACGTGGACGTCGGTGGCGGTGCCGGAGACGAAACGGTAACGTTGCCCGCCCGCCCCGCCGGTCGTCAGCCACACGGCCGGAGGCTTGAGGAGAAATCCCTCCACCTGGTCGCTACGTGGCGTTGCCAGGTCAAAAGTTGCCTCGACTATTTCGCCCTTCGTGCCAGCGCCTGCTGTGCGTGCACCGGCGCCGCCGCCGCTGCCGCTTTTGACCGCGGGCGTGCTCGGCGGCGTGGGGACCGGCACTGTTTGGCCGAAGTGGGCGACGGTGGTCCCGATCAGCTGCGGTGCCCCGCAGCGGTCAGGAACACGTCCGAGGAGCAGCCAACGGCCGTAAATAGCAAGTGATGCGTAGTGGCAGTACATCGCGGCCATCGTCGCGGGCGGCTCCCATGCCTGGTTGCGGCCGTCGATTGGTGCAGGGCTGAAAAGGAGCAGCTCGGGTGCTCGGGCACCGGCGAGAAAGCTTGCGTCCTGGTCGTCGAGGTAGGTCGTGTAGGCGTTGTAGCTCTGGAGGACGGGCTCGGGGTCCCAGTTGAGCCCCGGGTAGGCGAAGGCGAGCGAGTCCTCGACCTGTTCGGCGGCGAAGGTCTTGCCGCCCAACCGCCGGAGGAGCGCCTCGGGCAGGGTGGCCCCCGAGGACTGCACTTGCACGCGGGCGAAGTGCTGGACCGGCGCCCACCGGGACGAGGCGGAAAGGTCGCCTATTTCCTGACCGAGCGCGCGCACATCTTCTATGGGTGACCGCGCCGGGCGCGGGACCCCCCCGGCTGCCACGCATGCCAGCACAGCAGCGACAACGATCGCCCCGCCTTGCACGAGCGAGCGCCGGCCGAGGCGTACGAGGCACACTCCGAGGAGCAGCACGGCGAAGAACACAAGGTCGTGCTTGTCGTGGCGGACGAACCCTTCCTTCAGGCTCTCCCAGGCCCAAGCGACCGTGCCCAACACGAGCGCGGCCACCTCCGGCGCCCGAAGCTGGCGGGGAGCGCCGCGCCCGGCGGGCCCGTTCGGGGCACCGGTGGCGCCGGGGCCGCCCGGGCCGCCCGGGCCGCCGAGTGCTGCGAACCCACCCGGTGGTGTGGGGTCGGTGGGCGACCCGGTCCAACCGGTCGCGCCGGGCCAGGTGGTACCGCCCATGGCGCCAGGCCAGCCGGGGCCTTGCGCGCTGGGGGCCCAGGCCGCGCCGCCCGAGCCGCCCGCGCCACCCGGCAGCCTGGAGGTCCCGTCCATCCCGTCTATCCCGTCTATCCCGGGCACACTGCGCTCACCGGCCGCCCGGGGCACACTGCGCGCACCGGCCGCCCGGGGCACACTGCGCTCACCGGTCCAGCCGGGCGCACCGGGCCACGCGGTACCTCCGAGAACGTCCGCAGGTAGCGGGGGGTCTGGCGGAGCGCTCCCGAGGAGTGCCAAAGTGACGACCGCCGCAAGCATGGCGAGGTCGACGATGGCGAACCAGACTTCGGCTTGCCTGCCATGCGTCAACGACATTGCGGAGGCGTACCCGGACAGTACGGACCAAGAAGCACGCAAATAGCTTGGGAAATTCGTCAAGTGCTGCCCTGCGGCCGCGAGGCTCCCCGCCACTACGGCTGCAAATGCGAGGCCCGAAAGTAGCAGGTTGGATATGCGTGCCGGCCGGGCGAGGACCACGAAGAGCGTCAGCACGACGCCCAAAGCCCCGACGTTTGCCTCGACGAGCAATTGGAACCCCGAAAACGCGGCCAGAGTGACGAGGAGCAAGCGGCGGTGCCTGTCCGCGCTCAATGAGGCAAAGGCAAGCCCGAGCGAGAGCGCCCCCCCGACCTCGGGCGCCTCAGCCAGGTTCGTGGCGATGACAAGTGCCAGCCAGGCGGCGACGCAGCCACCGAGGAGGCCCCAGCCGCGCCGCAGGCCCGAAATGATGAGAGCTGCCAAGCCCCAGCTGACGACGAGCGCGTAAATGAGGGCAATTGCAGCGGTGGACCTGGAGATGGGAAGGAGGTCCTCGACGAAGCCGTAAGGGCCGAACGTGAAGATGAGTTGCGGGCCCCATTGAATGTGGTTGAGGAAACCTAGAGCGAGCCCCGGTTGCCACGAGTCGAGCCCTCCAACCACCGGCCGCCACGCCCCGTTGCGCCAGCTGAGGACGGTTACGCCGAGGCTTGTGGCGGCGACGGTCGGCCAGCCGAGAAAAGAGGTTATGAGCGCTGGTGCGGCGACGGGGCCGGGCAGCTCGGGCGGGTGCGGCGAGCGCGACGGGTGCGACGGGCGCGGCGAGCGTGGCGAGCTTGGCGAGCGCAGCCGGCGTGGCACGCGCGGGGGCCGGGGCGGGCGTGGTTGGCGGGCCCGGCTGGGAGTGCGAGGCGCGCTTGGTGGGGTCGCGGTCGGAGCAGGGAGGAAGTGCGCTCCCTGCCGCGACCGGTCCGGGACAGTATCGTCAGGCGCTCCGCTACCGGTCATCTCAAGAGTTAACTAGGCCCGATTTTCGCGTTTGCCGCGTTCTGCGTCATGACTTGGGAAAACGCGCCTTCCCGCCGATTACTAAGCGGGGATGGAGTGCCATTACACGTTGAGGCACACGCTTGGGCAGAGCACCGGCTGTGGCGGGGCATCGGTGGCTGGAGCCCGCTACCTTGGCCCTGCTTGCGGGCCACAGCGCCGTCCCGAACGGCCACCACGCGCGTCACGGCTTGTCCTCGTCGCAGCCACTGCGGCGATGTCGCTGCAGGCGAGCGCTGTGGTGGTCGCCGGGACGGCCGGGC